>JBDRKH010000045.1:0-3591 GCA_043814195.1 Patescibacteria group bacterium | reverse complement strand
ACACCATCAACCTTGTCAAGACCTTTTGGGACTAAAAATATTGTTCCTGAAAATTATTAGCCAGCTCAATTACATAATTAGTCACGCTGTGGTATATCCAACGCTGATAGTTGCTGCCGGCCAAGTATTTAGCATAAGCGGCGCGCTCGCCCAATTCAGTCCGCTGATTGGCCCCGCCTTGCGATAACTTTATGGCCGCAGCCATAAAAGCGTCTTGATGGGACCAGGGACTAGGCGGATTATTCCCGGTTAAACTTGCCACCCGGTCCTTATAAGCCAGCCAAGTGCTTGGCATAAATTGAGCCACGCCCATGGCTCCCCCGCAGCCATACCAGGGCTCGGCCGAAACCGGCTGTAAATCGGGATTTAAGCCTAATTCCTGGCAAATCTGGAAAAAAGCGTTCTTTTCTTTTTCCGCCCGGGTAATATAGCCAAGACTTCGATAACACTGATACATATCTTTTTGCCAATTGCCTTTGCCCACATTCAAACCCAAGCGCGACTCAGCTTCTAAAACTCCCAGCAGAAAAGCTGGCCGGATGCCGGCTTTGGTGGCAGCGAAAATCGCATGGCCGACCGCTTCATCCAGAGTTAAATTGTATTTCTCCAATAAAGAAAGCTGTTCTTTAATATAGGTAATGTCTTTTTCCGCGCCCTGAATCAGCTGCTGATAAACTTTTTCCTGGCCTTTGGTTTGATCAAGTAGATTTCCTTTCTGATTCTGCTTGCTTTGAACGCTTCTTTGCTGAACTAATTGTAAAGATTTTAATCGGTTCTGTTCTTCTCGTTCTACTTCTAATTCTTCTTTCTGGTCTTGTAAATCATTTTTTAATTCCTGAACTGCTTCTAAAACACTCTGAATACTTTCCTGAACGCTTTCAAAAGCATTCAATTCCTCAAAAAAATCAGAGAATTTATTATTTTTCAAAACTACTTCTAAAAGAGTTTCCTGGTCATATTGAGCAATCACCCGAATATACTCAGCCAATAATTCCTTTTTTTCATCCATTCTTGTTTCTAAATCGCTAATTTCTGAATCAATTTCCTGAATATTTAAAGTGCTTTTTTGAATGGTTAAATTAATCTGATTAATCTCCAGCCGAACCTTGCTGATTTGCTCTTCTAAAATCTGAATGTCATTTTGCAAGCTTTTGGCTTTTTGCTGGTTTTCCTGAATATTCTGTTGATGCTGATTAATTTCTTCCTGCTTTTGCCTGATTTGATTTTCTAATTCTTGGCGCAATTCATCAATATTAGCCGCCTGAACAAAAAAAGGCAAACTCAAAAAAAGTCCAGCCAAAAACAGCAAGCTGCAACTTCTTAAATTTTTTTTGGCTCTTTTAAACATTTCCTCCTTGGTCAGAAAGTTCCGTCTTTTCATCTGCTGGCAAAACTTCTTTTTCTTCCTTGGCTTTACCCTTTTCCTCAACCTCAACTTGATCTACGCTTTCAGTTGGTTTTTCTCCCAATTCTTCCATCTCTGCTTCGGTTCGAGGCGGCTCTACCAAAGCAACCACCTCTTCAGGCTCAGCCGCTAATTTAACCTTTTCTGGAACTTTAAGATTTTTAATCCGAATAGTATCTTCAAAAGTTTTTAAAGCAGAAATATCCACTTCAATCTCATGAATTAAATCTAAAGGCAAAGCTTCAATCTCAACTTCCTGAATATTTTTAACTAAAATTCCGCCCGAGCTTTTAACTGCTTCGGACTGACCAATGAAAACCAAGGGAATTTCTACGCTAATTGCCTCATCCATTTTAACCTGGTTAAAATCAATATGATTAAACTGGTCGCTGATTGGGTCTCGAACTACTTCGTGAATCAAAACCGCCCGTTCTTTTTTATCCTTTTCGCCCTCTCCCTCTATTTCCAGCCTAATTAAAGTACTCTCGCCTGCTTCTTGATAAATCCTGTTAAAATCAATTGTTTTAACCATTAAAGCTAAATTCTTGACTTTGGGACCATACAAAATAGCCGGGATAAAACCCTGCTCTCTGACTTGTTTATTTTGGCGGCCCCGTTCCGACCGCAATTTAGCTGATAATCCTAGCATATTCTCTATTTTAATTTAAAAATCCCTGATGGTCAAGGGATTTTAAAAAGCTTGTTATCAACCGAGTCTTACTCCTCTTTTTCAATGGCTTGGACTGGACAAATATCAACTGCTTCCTGGACGCAGCCGCATTGCTCGACCGCTTCCTCTTTGACTATCGCCTTATTTTCCTGATTCAATTCAAAACAATCAGGACAAACGGCCTGACAACTCCCGCAGCCAATACAAGCTTCTTGATTAATTTTTATTCTCATAATTGAATAATTTAATCTTTTCCTCCACGACTTTTTGGACCGCCTCAACCACCGGCGGCATTATTTTATAAGGCGCGACTTGTTCTGGATTATTCTCTAGCGACTGCTTCAGGGCTTGAGTATGAGCCACTCTTAATTCAGTATTAACATTAATCTTATTTATGCCTAATTGAATCGCTTTTTTAATATCTTGTTCAGGCGTGCCTGAACCGCCATGAAGCACCAAATTAACTTTATTACCAACTTGCTTATTTATTTCCTCCAATCTGTCCAAAAATAAATGTGGATTCTGGACTCCCTTAAAAACCCCGTGAATATTGCCAATGGCGATGGCCAGACTATCAACCTTGGTCTGTTCAATAAAATCTAGGGCCTGTTTAGGGTCAGTCAAATCCTCTTCTTTAATTTCTACTGCTTCCTGGATTTCTGATTTGCCTCTTAAATAACCAATCTCCCCTTCAATATTCTTAATTCCTTTGGCCCTGGCTAATTCCACTGCCTTTTTGGTTGCTTCTACATTTTCTTCAAAATCCAGTTCTGAACCATCAAAATGAATTGAATCATAGCCGACTTCAATTGCTTCTTGAATTACTTCCAGAGATTTGCCGTGGTCTAAGTGCAAAACCAAAAACAAACCGGTTTCCTGCTGATAAACATTAACTAAAGCCCGAATTTGTTTTAAGCCAATAAATTTGCTTTCGCCTTCAGAAGTGGCAATTATCACCGGGCTTTTTAATTTTTGAGCGGCCTGAACTATAGCCTTAAGTTGTTCTAAATTAGAAACATTAAAAGCCCCGATGGCATATTTATTCTCTTTTGCTTTGACAAAAATATCCAACATAAATAATCTACAGCGTCACAAAGCCTTTATCCAAATTCTCCCGCAGTAATTTATCCAAAGCCTGTTCGCCCATATACTCAATAAAAACCTTGTTCCACAAAGCCTCTTGCTGATGATAAAGATATTTGGATTCAAAGCCCATTTGCTGAATTAAAGAAATGCCATTATCAAACATGTCAAAGCTGATTAAAATTTCCTCGCCTGAACCATCTAAAGGAAAATAATCGCCGGCTGTATCTAAACTCTGCCAAAAATCCAATCCCAAATCAGGAAATCTTTGAGAAAACCAGTGGATTGCTTCCGCTACTTGAGAAAAATGACAGGCCTCTGGACTAAGATGCGGTTCAGCCAAACGCGGGTCATTAGGATCTTTTTTAGCCAGATAAGCCGGGCAAATCCGCCAGCTGGCTTTGTCATGGTCTGGCAAAAATTCTCCGCCTAT
>JBDRKH010000044.1:0-4084 GCA_043814195.1 Patescibacteria group bacterium | reverse complement strand
GGAGCCATGAGATTACGAAAATCATAATCTGAAGCTCCATGAAGATAATAACTGGTCTGGCCAAAAAAGCAAACTAAATTAGCGGCAATCACTTTTTCTTGATATTTAGCTAAGAATAATCTGATTATTCCTTCCTGGCCTAAAATCTCCAGCATTTTCTGGTAATATTCCCGAGAATGAAAGTGAAACTTATCTCTTTGGGCAGTTTGTTCAGCTAATTTTAAAAAAAAATCCAACGAGGCCTGATTATTATTCCGTTCAATCACCACCCCTTTTTTCTGAGCTAACCGAAGATTATACCTGGTTTTCTGATGCATCTGCTTTAACAACTCATCCTCGGACCGGCTAATGTTCAAAATTATAGTTTGACTAGGCTGAATTTCTTTGGCGGATTTAGTTATAAAGGTACGGCCTTTCGAATGCGCCCTTTGCTTCGCAAAGGGACGCGTTCTCAATGCCGTGCCTTGTAAAAATCTTTCCGGCTCTATTTTAAAAAAAATACTCTTTTCCGCTCGACTAATATTCTTAACTTCAACTAAAAAATCATCTATTTTACCCTGGCCAACCGGCCCTCGGGGACAATAAAGATAATTCTTATTCAAAGGCAAATCATGCTTAATAACTAAACCTTTTAAATCCGGCTTTTCTATCAGCCAAATTTTCCGGCCTAAAGACTTTTGAAACTCAGCCCATTGCCAAGATTGCAAAAAAGAGCCATGGTTTTGGATGATGAATTGATTCCATTGTTCTTTATCCATTATTTCTGACCTAATATTTTTAAAGCTTCTTTGATCCTTTGTTCAATTTGTTTTACTTTAGCTGGCACTTGCTTGAGCGCGCCTTGAGCCTGATGCTGGGTATAACCCAAGCTAATCAAGGCATCAATTGCTTCATCATCAGAAATTAATTTCTGGACTTCCGCTCCAGACACTAAAATCTTGCTTTTCAATTCCAAAATGACCCGTTCCGCAGTTTTTTTGCCAATTCCGGAAACCTTGGTTAATAAATTAACCTGGCCGCTGGCAATAGAAGTCTTTAAATCCTTTAAAGAAGCGATGGAAAAAACCGCCAAACCGGCCTTAGGCCCAATTCCGCTGATGGAAAGCAATAATTCAAAGAAATCTAGTTCCTCAAAAGAAAGAAAGCCGTATAAATCCAAGACATTTTCCCTAACATAAAGATGAGTGAATAACTTTGCTTCCTGACCCTGTTCGCCTATTTTTTTCAAAGCAGAAATCGGACAATAAACCTTGTAACCCACGCCCGCCACATCAATAATAACAAACTTATTTGCTTTTAATTCAATTTTCCCTTTAATCAAAGCGATCATGCTTTTATCATAACTTAAGCCAAATCATTTGACAACTTATTCAAAATAAATAATACTTATATTACTATGCCGATAACTAAATCAGCTAAAAAAGCGCTTCGTCAAAACCGCCAAAAGCGGGTTTTTAATCTGCGCCGGCTGAACAAGATGAAAAAGATGGTCAAACAAGCCAGAAAATTGATTCTGGAAAAGAAAAAACAAGAAGCGCTTAATCTTTTATCGCAAACCTATAAAGCTTTGGATAAGGCAGCCAAGCGAGGAGTAATCAAAAAAAAGACGGCTAGCCGCAAAAAATCCCGCTTATCCAAAGCAATTAGCAAGATTTAATTGTGGATAAGCTTAATTGACAGATGTCTTTGTTTCTGCTAGGCTATATTTAAATCCATGAGTGTCCTCAAACAACATCTTAGGACGATAATTAATCGTTTTAAGATTGACATAAAGAGGATTAATAAAAGACTGCTGGCAGCAGCGGTTATTTTATTTGGCTTAAGTTTTGCTTTAATTAATCCGGTTAAAGGCGGCCAAGAAATCATTTTTTTCTTTCTTAACCCAAGACTAGTTGATATTATCGAACAGCCCCAAAATGAAATACCCTACGTGCCGGAATTTTTCTTTAACAATGGGGCTTCCTTGTCGGCTAATACTCTGGCTAGTTTGATTCAGGAGACAGACAATAGCCAGCAACCCCAAAACAATTCTTTTTCCACTGAAGCTAATTTAATGACTTTCCGACAAAATGCTCTTTTAAGCCAAGCTAATCCAATTACTACCATCAGCCAAAACCCCCGAGAAGAAATCATTAATTATCTTGTCCAAGATGGTGATACGCCTTCTAGTATTGCTGCTTCATTTGGTATTAGTTTAAATACTTTGCTCTGGGCTAATAATTTAAAAGAAACCAGCCTGATTCGGCCGGGCGATGAATTTATGATTCTGCCGATTAATAGTTTAATCCACCGGGTTAAAGATGGAGATACGGTTGACGCAATTGCCACCAAATACAAGGCAAATATAGAAAAAATTATTGCTTTTAATGATTTGCCGGCAGATGGGGCGATTCAAATTAGTCAAAAACTGATTATTCCTGATGGCCAGATGCCGATTGTTCAAACTAGTGTTAGTAAGGTGGTAAAACAAACTTATACCACTGGCCCAGGTACAGGCAAAAGCCGCAGTTTTCCTTATGGTCAATGTACTTGGTATATAGCTCAAAAAAGAATTGTTACCTGGTCTGGCCATGCCAAAGCTTGGTTAGCCAATGCCCGGGCGGCTGGATATCAAACTGGGGCAACTCCTCAGATAGGAGCAATTATGGTTATGACTGAAGGCGGCTGGCTGGGCCGACTTTATGGTCATGTGGCTTATGTTGAATCAATCAATGGCAATTGGGTAACTATCTCGGAAATGAACTATAATTGCTACGCTTGCAAGAGTGTCCGGACTTTAAATGTTAATGACAACCGAATCAGGGGATATATCTATTAAAAACTAAAATTTTTGTTATCTATATTTCTAACCTATTTTTATTTTATCCAAAATTTCCTTATTAACGCTTTTCGTTGCGGCTGCCTTTTCTATTTCCCGATCAAGACGACCTTTAATTTGTTTTAAATAATCCCCTCCAAATTTCTCCTGCATAGTTTTTATGCTAAAATTACCTTCTTGATCAGAAAAATCTTTTTGAATCTGTTCAAAGATGCTATTTTCTTTAAAATATTCAAAAATTTCTTCAGTTGTTTTAATTAATTCGCCTATTTTGCTTTTACCCGTCTTTGTTTTAATCTTTTTTTCTATCTTCCTGACCCCTTCCATCACATCAAGAAAAGACGCTTCCAAGAGAGCTACTTTTCTGTTCTCTTCTTGGCTCATCTTTTCTGCTCTTTCTGCGTCCTGGCTCATAAAAAGCTCGCTACCTATCCGAAAACCAACACTTTTAAATCCAACATTAGAAAGCATATCAGCCTCAAAAACAATCTTATCAACTACATCCTCTGGTTCAGGGTACTGGCTGCCTTTTTTAGCTATTTCCACTTCCAGCCAAGGATGATTCATATGACGGTCAATCGCCTGTTTAACCTTATTGATGAGCGCGTTGGTTATTTCTACCCCTTCAATCTTAATCCCTTGATCCTGAATCTGCTTTAATATTCTTTCTGCATTAACTTGGCCGACCTGATGATGAGACAAAAGCAAACCCATGCCATTTTCAACTTTCTCTCTTATTTCTTGAGGCACTTCTGCTTGGGGATCAAATCCTAATTTGCCGCAATCATGAAGCATAATCGCTAATTGAGCGGCCACTTTTTGTTCAGAAGATAAATCTGGTTGAGCGGCAATCAGTTCTTGACCATAATCCCTGGCCTTTTCTTCATGCGGTCTTAAAATAGAATGAATTCCTTTCATTTCCGGTCTTTGTTCAAGAATCGAATTGTAAAGATTGTTTTTTAATTCAATGACCTTTTCATATCCTTCTTCTTTTTCTTTCTTTTCCGCTTCAACTATTTGAAATTTTTCAATAAATGATCCTTCTTTCATCGTAATAATTATTCCAACTCTAGATTTTTCTTTTTACAAGGCATACAGCGTCTGGCTTCTGGCGCTGCCTCTAGTCGCCTCGGGTCAATTTCTTTTTTGCAAGTTTCGCAAATACCATAACTGCCTTTTTTGATTTTTTCTAAAGCGGCTTCTATTTTCTGAAGACTTAATTCTAAGCTTTGCTCAATCGGCAAAAGAGTCTCATAAGCTTCGATT
>JBDRKH010000043.1:0-5697 GCA_043814195.1 Patescibacteria group bacterium | reverse complement strand
AAGAAAAAACCGACCAGATTATTTCCTATCCTTTTATTGGCCAAGTCAATCTTTCCCAGTTATCTTTGCCGATTTTGACCATAGTGGTAGCCGCCCTTGACGGATTTAATCCTTGCGCCATGTGGATTCTGCTTTTCTTGTTAGCTTTATTGATTAATATTCAGTCGCGCAAGAAAATTTGGCTGATGGCCGGCACTTTTATTCTGGCTTCAGGCATAGTTTATTATTTGCTTTTGGCGGCCTGGCTCAATTTGTTTTTAGCTATCAGTTATGTTGGCTTAACCAGGTTGATTATTGGGTCAGCTGCTTTGTTTTTTGGTCTCTGGCAGATTAAGAAATTTATTGCTTTTAAGCCGGGAGTTTGTCAAGTGGCGCCAGATGGTTCCAAAATTAAGACTAAATTGAAAAGCCATACCGAGCGAATAGTCAATAGTCCGGTTTTGATTGTTTCTATTTTAGGAGTGATTGTTCTGGCTCTGGCAGTTAATCTGATTGAATTTTTCTGTTCGGCCGGCTTGCCGGCTATTTATACCCGGATACTTTCTTTAAGTCAGCTTAGCTTTTTGAGTTATTATTTTTACCTTTTGCTCTACGCTATTATTTTTATGCTTGATGATATGATTGTTTTTACCATTGCCTTGATTACTTTAAATAAGATTGGTTTTACTGATAAATATGTTAAGTGGAGCACCCTAATCGGCGGGTTATTGATTTTAGGTTTAGGCTTACTCTTGATTTTTAAGCCAGATTTGTTAATCTTTGGATAATTGATAGTTGCTTTACAAAAGAATAGGGATATTAAGATAAACCTTTTTAAGAAGGGGGTAAAGCCTATGCAGGTGGCAACTATTGGAATAACCCCATATGAAGATAAGTTTTTCAGATGGGGAATACAAAAGAGCCTTGATTGTTTTCTCAAGAAAGGCGATGCTGAAGGAATAAAAAAATTAAACTTTCGTAATTTTATCAGTAGTCTGTTTGATCTTGAAATTGAAAGTCATATCGTTGGTTTTAAATGTCAAAGAGACGATAGAGATCTGGTAATAGACGAGGAAGCCCCGATTTACGTTTATTATCTGATAGACAAGGAACCTACACCCTTAATAGAGATTTTTTGGGAAGTTCTCGAGAGACAAGCAAACTGGATTCAGTTCACTATAGAGCAGATTTTTGAGGCCTGGAAATCTCTTGTCCAAGATCGTCATTGCGAAGATCGAGAATTTGGAAAGCGAATTTTAGCCCATTTAGAGTCATAATCATATATGGGCTTTTGGAATGGTTGGTCTATTAATCAGGCCAACCATTTATTATCGTTGAAAAGAGAAATTAGCAAAGCCGCCTTATGGGGCGGCTTTTAGTTTTGGAGGGTTGTTTAAAAAAGAAGATTGTCGCAAGAAGATGGGTTTTGCGGCAAAGTTCCGGTTATTGCCATCAGACAGGCTTCGGCAAACTGATAATTTGGATCTTCGGAAGGCAGGACCTCCAGAAAATTTTTCCAATCCTCTTTAGTCCTGACTCGACTATTCAGAACCTCGCCAAATTTTATTTGTCCTTTGTGATATTTTTGCACTCGGTCAACAATTTCTTGTTTTGTCATAGTCTTTTTCTCCTTCTTTTAAAAATTATTTTAAAGATCTTTTTTCAGGTTGTACCTTAAAGACTAAATCAATCCCATTTTCTTTTTGGCCAGCTCAAGATTTTTTTGAGCTAGAACACGAGCTTTTTTCGCTCCTTCTTGAAAAACTTTTTTAACATAAGCCGGCCTTTTTTCAAAGGCTTTTTTCTTTGTTTGAAATGGCTTAAGGCCTTTAATGGTTATTTCGGCTAAATCCTTTTTGAACTCGGCATAGCCTTTACCTTGATATTTTTTCTCAATCTGATTAAAAGACAGGCCGGAAAAACCAGCGTAAATTGTTATTAAATTAGCCAGAGCTGGTTTATTGGGGCTATATTTAATTTCTTTTCCCGAATCAGTCACCGCTTTTTTGATTTTTTCCCGCATCTGAACCGGTGAATCAGTCAGCTCTAAACAGCCTTCAGGCGTGCTCTTTGACATTTTTTTGTCAGAATCAGTCAAAGACATAATCCGGGCTCCTTGTTGATGGATTAAAACTTCAGGCAGAACAAAAGTCTGGCCAAAAAGATTATTGAATTTGCGGGCAATGGTTCGGGCCAATTCTACGTGCTGTTTTTGATCTTCGCCTACGGGCACGGCATTGGTTTGATAAAGCAGAATATCAGCCGCCATCAGGATCGGGTAATCGAAAAGGCCCATATTAACGCTTTGTTTGAATTGCTTGGCTTTTTCTTTGAATTGGGTCATTCTTTCCAGTTCAGCGATCGGAGTAATGGTATTTAATAGCCAGGTTAACTGAGAATGTTCATGGATTTGAGATTGAGTAAAGAGAATACATTTTTTAGGATTCAGTCCTGAGGCCAAAAGGGTAGCGGCGGCGTCAAAAATGTTTTTCTGCAGATCGCGGGCTGCTTCAGGATTAGTTAAAGCATGAAGGTCAACTATGCAAAAAATAGAGTCGTATTCATTCTGAAGCTGAACCCAGTTTTTAATTGCGCCTAAGTAATTGCCAATATGGACTGAGCCGGTTGGCTGAATGCCGGAAAAGATTCTTTTTTTCATATTATTTCTTCAACTTATTAAATGTTTTGATGATTGGTTTTAAGTCGCCATCCATAATTGCTTCCAGATTATGCCAGGATTTTCTAACTCGATGGTCGGTGATTCGGTTTTGGGGGTAATTATAGGTTCTGATTTTTTCCGAACGTTCAGCCGCGCCAATTTGTTCTCTTCGTTCATCGCCCCGCTGGGCAAGTTCTTCGGCTCTTTTTTTAGCATAGAGCCGGGCCCGGAGAACCTTCATCGCTCTTTCCTTATTGTCTTGTTGGGTTCTTTCTTCTTGGCAATTAGCCATTATCCCTGTGGGAAGATGGACAATTCGAACGGCTGATTCTCTTTTATTAACATATTGGCCGCCTGGTCCGGATGCTCTTAAAACATCAATCCTTAAATCCCGGGGATTGATTTTAATTTCAGTTTCAGTTGCTTCGGGCAGAACCGCTACTGAAGCGGTTGAGGTGTGAATCCGGCCCGATTTTTCCGTGGTTGGGATTCTCTGGACCCGGTGAACTCCGCCTTCATATTTAAACTGCTGATAAGCTCGTTCGCCTTTGATTTCAAAAATTACTTCCTTGTAGCCATGAAGACCAGTTTGATGGCTGTTAATTAGAATACTTTTCCAGCCCTGTCTTTCAGCAAAACGGGAATACATTCGAAAAAGGTCAGCGGCGAAAAGAGCCGCTTCTTCGCCGCCGGTGCCGGCCCTGATTTCCATAATAATTCCTTGCATATTCACTTACTTCTTTTTGATTTTAAGACCAAGTTTAGCCTCTCGTTTAGATAATCTTTTTCGGAATTTTTCGACTTGGCCAGTTTTAATAATTTTTTCCTTGCCGGTATAAAAAGGATGACATTGAGAGCAGATTTCCACTTCAGTTTCCTGTTGAGTAGAGCCAATTTCAAAAACCGCCCCGCAAGCGCATCTGGTTTGAGCTTTGGGATAATATTGAGGATGAATATCTTTTTTCATGATAAAATTACCATAACATCCCTTGCCTTATTTTGCAATATCATATAATATATATTCTATATGATTAAGGAGAAAACTAAAAAAACTAAAAAAGTTAACCCAGACAAAATCATCCCCAGCCTAGAAGAAATGTTAAAAGCCGGGGTTCATTTTGGTCATCGAACTTCTAAATGGAATGCCAGAATGAAGCCATATATTTTCACCAGCCGGAACAATGTCCATGTGATTGATTTGGAGAAGACCCACCAAAAATTAAAAGAAGCTTTGACTTTTCTGCAAGCCATTAAAGAAAAAAAAGGAATTGTTGTTTTTGTGGGCACCAAAGTTTCAGCCAAAGAGATTACCAGGCAATCAGCTGGACAGGCAAAGATGCCTTATGTGATTGAGCGATGGATTGGCGGCACTTTGACTAATTTTCCGGTAATTTCCAAAAGACTGGAATACATCCGCGATTTAGAGAAGAAACAAAGCGCGGGTGAATTAGAAAAATATACTAAGAAAGAACAGCACGAATTTAAGGTTGAATTGCAGAAGTTAAATAGGCAATTTGGGGGAATAAAGGAAATAATTAAAATACCCGATGCTTTGTTGGTGATTGATACAGGCAGGGAAAAATTAGCCGTCAAAGAAGCAAAAATGAAAGGAGTTCCAGTGGTTGGTTTGTGCGATACCAATGCCGACCCGACCATTATTGATTATCCAATTCCGACCAATGATGATGCGATTTCTTCTTTAAAACTAATTTTAGGGGCGATGGTTGAGGTGTTAAAATAAATCATGATTTCAATTGAACAAATTAAACAATTTCGCCAAAAAACCAATTTCTCCATTATGGAGTGCAAAAAGGCTTTGGAACAAGCCGGAGGCGATGAGGTAAAAGCGATGAAAATCCTAGAGAAAAAAGGAGCGGAAAAAGCCGCGAAAAAGTCAGAACGGGAAACCAAGCAAGGTTTAATTGAGGCGTATATTCATAACAACGGCAAGGTGGGCGTGCTTTTGGAAATAAATTGCGAAACAGATTTTGCCGCTCGCAATGAACAATTCAAAGAATTGGCTCATGATTTAGCCATGCATATTGCGGCCATGAATCCCAAGAATCAAAAAGAGCTTCTGATTCAGCTTTTTATTAAAGATGAACAGAAAACAATAGATGATTTGATTAAAGAGGCGATTGGGAAAATAGGGGAAAATATTAAAATTGGCAAGTTTGTCCGATTGGAAATTTAGCTTGGGGTTATGTCTAATTATCTTCTTTATTCAATTATTCTTTTAAGCTTAGTTGGCCTAGGGATTGTTATTTACCGCAAGATTCCTGTTTTGGCGAATTTATCCGAGGAAGAGATTAATATTCTGAGCAAGAAAAAAAATATTATGGTCCGGCTGCAAGAAATTGATTATAAGCAATACTGGCTTAATTTTATGATTGGCTTGGAAAAATTTTTGCGCCGAATAAAAATAGTTTTTCTGAAAATAGAAAATCTATTAACCAAGTGTATCGGTTTTTTAAGGAATCGTTCTCAAATAATGACCCAGAAATCAAGAGAATGGATTAAGCAAAGAGAGGCAAAAAAACGAGAAACAAAAACTCAATTGCCAATAGAGACAGAGGAAAGAATTCCTGTTAAAATAGACAGTAATAGGGAAAAAGCAGAGTTAGATTCAATTAAGGAAGAAAAATCAGAGCTGGAAGAAGATGATTTGCCGATTAGTGAATTAAAGAAACCGATCAAAGAAGAGCAGAAATGGATTGATTTGATTATTGAAAATCCTAAAAACATTACTGCTTACAAATTCCTGGGATTGTTATATTACCGGCAGCATAATTATCCTGATGCCAAATCTTCTTTGAAAATAGCCATCAAACTAGGCTGTAAAGACAAAAAAGTTAAGGATATTTTAAAAGAATTAAAAGGAATGAATATTAAATAATCTGCCACCTTAGCTCAATGGCAGAGCAACGGTTTTGTAAACCGTAGGTTCTCGGTTCAAGTCCGAGAGGTGGCTCCATGGGCGGTTCGCATAGCGGCAATTGCACGAGGCTGTAAACCTCGGGTCTTCTAGACTTCGCAGGTTCGAGTCCTGCACCGCCCAC
>JBDRKH010000042.1:0-2836 GCA_043814195.1 Patescibacteria group bacterium | reverse complement strand
ATAAAATTGGCAAGGGGTTTGTAGAGCTGGATCCGCAAGGCCACATGCACTTGACTGACAATACGAGCTTTTTAAAAGCAATATCAGAAACAAAACCATCATTGCCAAGTGATATGGCAGACTTTACCAAAGGGACGCCAGGGGTTATTGTGGGACCTGAAATTCCAAAGCCGGATGCACCCGGAGCAGAAGTGATAGCATCAGGGGCGCCACCAGGGGCGCCACCAGGGGCACCAGAGATACTAATGGCACCAGAAGTTTCGTTAACTCCCGAAGAGGTGATAAATAATCAAATAAAAAAAGCAGTTACTAATTCGTTTAACCCTGAAATTTTAACCGACGAAACTTTTAGAGCGGCGGCCAAAGTCCCGCTAGGTAAAATTTTAGAAGCCGTACCGCCGGAAGCTTATGAAGATAAATACGCCTTAAGTAACTATTGGCATAGCCTAAGCGAAATCGGAGTCAAAACGCCGGATTTGCCGGGAACCAGTTGGCTAGGATTAACTTATGATGATTTTAGAAAATATTCCGAAGTGGCGAAATTTTTAAGAGAAAAAGCTGGCACTGGAGTAGCAGAAAAGTTAAAGGATATGACTATGGCGGATTTTTTGAAAGTTTATGGAGGGGACTTAGACAGGGCTGCTGGCAATAAATAATAATAAATGATAAATGATAAATAATAAATAAAAATTAAATAATATGTCTAATCAACTTCAGAATTTTTTACAAAAAGATTTAATCACCGAGCTGGGCCTGCAATCTTTGCCGGACGATAAAAAAGAGGAAATGGTTTTACGGATCGGAGAATTGATTCAGCAAAATGTTGTTTTGCGGATAATCTCTGGAATGCCGGAGACCGATAAGGATGAATTTGAAAAAGTGCTGGGCGAAGAAAATGGTGAAAAAACAATGGAATTTTTACAGGCGAAATTTCCTAATTTGAATCAAGTGGTAGAAGAAGAAATTGCTAAATTCAAGCAAGAAGCGATTGGCCAGATGCAAGCGATTATTGGCCAATAAAATATTAAATTAAAAATAAAAATATGACAATCCAAGATATGTCTTCTGCCTCTAGGGCTAAAAAAATCAGTTTATTTTTAGTGGCTATTTTAGCCGGCGCATTTTTAATATTTTTTGCGGTTACAAATTTAATTAATCCGATGGGGTCTAAAACAGGCGGAACAGCGCCGGGTTCATCAGGAATGAATTCTTTGGGCTTACCAAATTTTGCCGGAACGAAATCTTATTCGCTGGATAGCTTGGCCGGCGAAGAAAGCAGTAATAATACGGCTGGCGAAATAACCGACCGCAAAGTTATCAAAAATGGTTCACTCGAACTTTTAGTTAAAAGCGCAGAAGAAACCGCCAAGAATATTCAAGGTGTAGCCGAGAGATTAGGCGGTTTTACGGCCGGCGTTGATATTTATAATGTTGCCCAAGATGCTAAATCAGGCCGGGTTACTATCCGGATTCCGGCTGATAAGTTTAACGTTGCTTTTGATGAAATTAAAAAATTGGCAATTAAAGTAGAGCGAGAGAATTCCAGCGCCCAAGATGTTACCGAGCAATATATTGATCTGGAATCTCTTTTAAAAAATCTCAAGGCGCAAGAATCGCAGTATCTGGAAATCATGAAAAAGGCTGAAACAATTGAAGATATTCTGAATGTTTCCAGCCGCTTGAGCGGGGTGCGTGGCCAAATAGAACAGATTGAGGGCCAGCTAAAATATCTGGCCAATCAAATTGATCTGGCGTCAATTACCGCCAGTTTAACCGAAGAAGGTGATGTGGAAGTTTTTGGCATTAATTGGCGGCCGCTTTATGTGGCCAAGCAAGCTCTGCGCAGCTTGATTTCGGGGTTAGCAAGTTACGTTGATTCAATGATAAAATTTGTTTTTCAATTACCGGTAATTTTGCTTTGGCTGGTTACGATTGGGCTGATTGCCCTTGCGGGCTGGAGGATCTTATATTGGATTTGGAAAAAAATTAATAATTCGTAAGCATTATAGAAACGGTGTGTTTATTAGGAAATAGTCATCCTGAACGAAGTGAAGGATCTAGCGCAAAATATTCAATTGAATATTTGAGTATTGATTATTGATTGAGTGTTGAATATTGAAAGTTGATAATTTATAGACAGATTCTTCGCCTGTGGCTCAGAATGACATTAAATGCATAAATCTTATAGTAATTAATATGCCAGATCCATATCGCGAACCAACTGAAGAAAAACCTGAAATTTCATCGTCGGTTTCTGCCAATCCCGCTGAACAAGAAATTTTAGAATTGGAAAGAAAATTAGCAGCCAAGAAGGCGGTTCTGGGAACAGAGAAGGAAAAGCCCCTGGAACAAATTATCGGTCAAGAAAAACAAGTTAGTTCTTTGGCGGCCCTGCAGTCATCATCAACGCCAGCGGTAGCAGCGCTTGGAGTACAAGTCAAAGAAAAAGCAGGAGAGCTCAAGCGTTATGAAAAAACTCAGCAACTTAAAGGTTTAATTGATCTGGCCTTTCAAAAGGGTATTTCTTACGCCTTGGATGTGGTCAAGGAAATGGACAATCCGTTTTTGATGGACGAATTACACGATGTCTTAATTGATGAATTGCACAAAGAATTAGTTGAAAGAGGCAAATTAGAAGAAATCTAGGAATTAATAATTAGTGCGAATTTTAGCGAATATAAAGCGAATCAATTGGTCATCCTGAGCGAAGCGAAGGATCTATTCAAAATATTCAATTATCAATAGCCAATGATCAATTCACCCTGTTAAATCCCCGCAAAGCGGGGTGTGAAACAATTTAACAGGGTGAATACCCAATGATTCAATATTCAATTGA
>JBDRKH010000041.1:0-7854 GCA_043814195.1 Patescibacteria group bacterium | reverse complement strand
TCCAATTAATGCTGGGCAGCTTAATTCTTTTTTTTGTGCTTCTCCCAATTGCTTCAGCTATTCTTTTTCTGCCTCAATATATTGAACTGGGTCAAAAAGCAGTTATGGATATTTCTTTTTTTGAAAGAGCCAGAAGCCTATTTGACTTATCAGAAACTTCAATTAAAGGCCGTTTGGAAATTTGGCGGAGAACCCTTGATTCGATGGTCATTCACCCGGTTTTGGGAGTGGGCATAGGCAATTTTCCAATAGTGCTCAATGAGAGTTTTTCTACAGCTCGGCGTGGAGCTTCAGCTCATAATCTTTATCTGGATTTTGCCGCGGAAATAGGGGTTTTTGGAGCTTTAATCCTAATCTCTCTTTTTATTCAGATATTTAAAGATGCCTGGCAAGCTTTTACTAGATTAAAAAAATATGATTTCCGGATCTGGGCTGGTTTTTTTATTCTTGCTTTGATTTGGATTTTTGGTTATAGTTTATTTGACGTGGTCTTGCTCAACGACAAGGTCCTTTTGTTTTTTATTGCTAATCTAGCTTTATTATATGCAACAAAATCATCCTTTGGTTTCTATAAATCTACTCGCTTGGAACGGTCAGAAATACATTAAAAAATGCCTGGATTCGGTTTTTGAACAGACCTATCCTAATTTAGAAATCAATATTATTGATAATGGCTCAAAAGACAACACGCCTGATTATTTTAAAAATTTGCCTGACCAGCCTAATTTAAGAATTGCCTATAATTCCCAAAATATTGGTTTTGCGGCTGGTCATAACCAACTAATCAAGCGGTCTCAAGGAAAATTTATTCTTTGTCTTAATCAGGATGTTATTTTAGATAAAGATTTTATTAAAGAGGCAATTAGATTATTCAATCAGGATGAAAAAATAGGGGCGATTCAAGGTAAATTATTGCGCTGGCAAAAAGAATATCTTGATACAACTGGATTGGTTATGCTTAAAAATAGGAGAATTATTAATCGAGGACAAGGTCAGCTTGACCAAGGGCAATTTGAAAAGACTGAAGAGATTTTTGGAGCCGACGGAGCTGCGCCAATTTTTCGGAAAACCGCCCTGGAAGATATTAAACTGACAGTCCGCCAGAGGACGGACGCTCAAAATCATAATCAAATCAAAGATTTGAATGATTTTGGCGAATATTTTGACGAAGATTTTTTTGCTTATAAAGAAGACGTGGATTTAGACTGGCGCTTAAGGCTTTATGGCTGGAAAGCGTTTTACCAGCCCAAAGCAATTGCTTATCATGACCGGACCGCCGGCGACAGCGCGGCTATAAGTTATTGGGCAATTGTTAAAGAAAGATTAAAAATCAGCCAATTCGGCAAATATCTGGCTTTTAAGAATCAGCGGCTGATGCAGATTAAGAACGAACAAATCAGCTTATTAATCAGGCACTCACCCTGGTTTCTGCCTAAAGAAATTGGCGCCTGGTTTTTTGCCGCCCTTTTTGAAAGATATACCCGGAAAGCCTTTAGGGCATTATTTAAACAAGCGCCCCGAGCCTGGCAAAAGCGGAAAATAATTATGAGCCGGAAAAGAATAGGCGCTCAAGAGATGAATAAATGGTTTCAGTAAAATTATATGGAAGAAGAACAATTAAAACCAAAAAAGAAAAGGAAAGTTTGGCTAATAGTTTTAATTCTGATTTTAATTGGTTTTTTTAGTATTTTTCTTTTTAAAACCAGCTTTACGATCAGCCAGATAATTGAATGGACTAATCCTCTTCAAATACTGCCTTTTGCCGAAGAAGAAATGCCTAAATTGCCGGAAAAAGACCCGGAAAGAATTAATATTCTTCTTCTGGGAATGAGAGGACTCAATGAGCCAGGCGAAGGCCAATTGCTCTCCGATGCCATGGTTATTATCAGTTTAAAGAAAAATACCGGCCAAGTAGCAATGATTTCTTTGCCTCGGGATCTCTACACTCAATTATGGTGTAGCAAAGAAAAGAAAAAACTTAATTTTGCTTATGCTCATGGCGGATTAGATTGCGCCAAAAAGACCATTTCCTATATCAGCGGTCTTTATCTTGAATATGCGATAAACGTTAATTTTGAAGCCTTTGAAGAAATCGTTGATACCTTAGGCGGAGTTACGGTTTATTTAGACCAGCCCTTTGAAGAAAACTTTCAGTGGTCTAAAGAGGGCTGGGAACAAGATGAACACTGGTTTATTAAAGAAATCGACGGAGAGGAAAGATGGGGTTTTTATATGGCAACTGGGACTAATTATCTGGATGGCCAGACCGCCCTTTATTATGTTCGCTCCCGTTATTCAACTAATGATTTTGACCGAATGCGCCGCCAGCAAAAAGTTTTAATGGCAATCAAAGAAAAAGCTCTTTCTTTGGGCGTTCTAACCAATCCAATTAAAATCTATAATCTTCTGGATGTTTTAGGTAAAAATATCCGGACCGATATGGGCCTGGCTGATATTAGCAATTTACTTAGTTTGGCTGATCAGGTAGATATAAAGAATATCAGGACAAAAGTTTTTGACACTAGCCCCCAAGGGCTGCTTTACCAAACTTTTATCAATGAAGAATATGTGCTTTTACCGGTCGGGGACAATTTTGACCAAATTCAGCAGACCTGCTTAAATATTTTTGATTAAATATGCTTTCTATTATTATCACTCACCACCAGACCCCGGTTTTATTAAAACTTTGCCTTAAATCGATTCAAGAAAATATCGACCCAATTAAACACGAGATATTGGTAATTGACAGCCAAGCTCAACCAGACACTCAAGAACTGTTAGAAGAGAAGTTTCCCCAAGTCAAATATCTTTCTTTTATTAAAAATGTTGGGTATGCTAAACTGGTCAATGCCGGCATCCGGGCGGCTCAAGGCGAATATTTTTTAATTCTTAATGCCGATATTTTAATTCTTAAGAATGCCGTTTCGGAAATGCTGACCTTTATGGAAAAAAATCATCAGGTAGGCATTATTGGTCCTCGTTTGCTGACTTTTACCAATCAGCCTCAGGCTTCTTGTTTTCGATTTCCGACTCCGAGTTCTTTTTTGGCAAGAAGGACTTTTTTTGGTAAACTAAAATGGGGTGAAAAGAAAATAAAAGAATTTCTGATAAACAATCGAGACTTTTCTTCGGCTCAGCCGGTTGACTGGATTCAGGGTTCGGCCATGCTCGTTCGCCGAAAAGCAGTTAATAAGGTTGGTTTAATGGATGAAAGATTTTTTATGTATTTAGAAGACACTGATTGGTGCCGGCGCTTTTGGCAAAATGGCTATCAGGTAATTTATTTGCCCCAAGCCCAAGTATCTCATTATTATTACCGAATCAGTAAAAAACGGGGCGGATTTTTAGATATCTTTTTTAATAAATACACCCGACTTCATATTATTAGCGCGATTAAATATTTTTGGAAATGGCGCAAAGAAACAACAAAAATATGAAAAAATATATTTCTGTTCCAATTTGGTTAATTGTTTTACTGGCAATTTTTGGCATTGGATTTTTCATTGGCCAGGAAACTAAACCTTCAATTGAGAAGATTGAAAGGTTGACTAATAAAGAAATTGGTCAGCCGATTGATGTTGATTTTAGCTTGTTCTGGGACGCCTGGCGTCTAATTGAAAAAAAGTATGTTGATCGGGAAGAATTAAATTATCAAGATATGGTTTACGGGGCGATTGAAGGACTGGTCAATTCTCTGGGCGACCCTTATTCAGTTTTTATGAAGCCGGTAGACAGCGAAAGATTCCTTCAGGACATTAAAGGCAGTTTTAGCGGAATTGGGGCGGAAGTCGGCATTCGCCAGAGAATTCTGACAATTATTTCTCCCTTAAAAGACAGCCCGGCGGAAAAAGCGAGGTTAAAAGCCGGCGATAAAATTCTCAAAGTAGATGAAACCTTGACGGCTGATTTGACTTTAGATGAAGCGGTTAATATGATTAGAGGCGAGAAGGGAACAGAGGTTAAATTATTAATCAGCCGAGAAGAATGGGATGAAGCTAAAGAAATAACGGTTGTTCGGGCAACTATCCAAATACCGATTATTGATTGGGAAATAAAAGATGATAATATTGCCTATGTTCAGTTCCATCATTTTACTGAAAATTCTTCCGGGCAGTTTGAAAAAATCATTAAAGAAATTACTAGAAATAATCCCCGGGGTTTGATTCTGGATTTACGCAATAATCCGGGCGGCTATTTGGAGGTAGCGGTTGATATTACCAGCTGGTTCTTGCCTAAAAGAGAATTGGTGGTGGTAGAAGATTATGGCAATGGTCAGAACATTGAACATCGAAGCAAAGGGTATAAGGGAATAGAAAATTTGCCGGTGATTGTTTTAATTAATGAAGGTTCAGCTTCGGCTTCAGAGATTTTAGCCGGGGCCTTAAGAGACATTCGGGGAATTAAAATCGTTGGTCAGTCAAGCTTTGGCAAGGGTTCGGTCCAACAACTAGAAGAGATGAAGGATGATTCCAGTATTAAAATTACGGTTGCCAAATGGCTGACTCCTTCAGGCACCAGCATCAATGACGAAGGGATTAAGCCTGATTATGAAGTAGAGCTGACCCAGGAAGATTTTGATGAATTGCGCGACCCTCAATTAGACAAAGCCCTGGAAATAATCAATGAATAAACAAGTCCAACTGAAAATCTACGGGCGGGTTCAAATGGTTCTGTATCGGGATTCAGCCCGGCGCCAAGCTAAAAAATTGGGCTTAGTTGGCTGGGTAATGAATCAAGACGATAACACAGTCGAAATTATAGCTGAAGGGGAAGAAGAAAATTTGAAAAAACTAATTAAATGGTGCTATAATGGACCTATGCTGGCTCGGGTTGATAAAATAAATGTTAAATGGTCAGAGCCGACTGGTCAATTTAATGATTTTGAGATAAAATATTAACATGAAAATAATTCTATTAGAAGACGTGGAAAAATTAGGTAAAAAAGGCGAGGTTAAAGAGACGGCTGACGGCTATGCCCGCAATTTTTTAATTCCTAATAAAAAAGCTATTTTAGCCAGCAAAGACGAGCTGGCCAAATTAGAAGAACAAAAAGAAATTGAAACCCAAAAAGCTGAACAAGAATTGGCTCAATTTCAGGAAATCGCCAGCCGGCTGGATGGTTTAGAAATAGAGATTAAAGCTAAGATAAGCGAAGAGGAAAAACTTTTTGGCGCAGTCAGCCCTAATCAAATCTCGGAAAAATTAAAAGAACAGGGATTTGAAATTAGCAAAGAACAGATTAAACTGGAAAAACCGATTAAGGAAATAGGGGAATACGAGATAAATGTTGAATTGCCTCATAATCTTGAAGCTCAAATTAAAGTTATTGTGACGGGTGAAAAAGAATAGAGCAAAATCAGAACTATTTATAGTGAGCTTGTCGAACTATGGCTAAAACCAGATTCATTTTTGTGATTGGGGGGGTAATGTCCGGCATTGGTAAGGGGATTACTACCGCTTCAATTGGCAAGATTCTTAAAAGCAAGGGTTTTAAAGTAGAGGCGATTAAAATTGACCCCTATATCAATATTGATGCCGGCACCATGAATCCAGTAGAACA
The DNA here is from genome assembly GCA_043814195.1 of Patescibacteria group bacterium. Taxonomy (GTDB): domain Bacteria; phylum Patescibacteriota; class Minisyncoccia; order Portnoybacterales; family UBA2143; genus JBDRKH01. The sequence continues at coordinate 2,294 of JBDRKH010000041.1, read as the reverse complement.
CGGAGAAGTTTTTGTCACCGAAGACGGCTTAGAAACAGACCAAGACCTGGGCAATTACGAACGGTTTCTAGACCAGGATATTTACGCCGATAATTATATGACCACGGGCCGGGTGTATGAGGCGGTTATCAATCGGGAAAGAAATCTTGGCTATAAAGGACGCTGCGTGGAAGTAGTACCTCATATCCCAGAAGAGATCATCAAAAGAATCAAACACGTTGGGAAAAAGGATAATGCCGATTTTGTCCTGATTGAAATTGGCGGCACGGCCGGCGAATACCAGAATCTTCTCTTTTTGGAAGCGGCCCGGATGATGCATTTAGAACATCCAGAAGATGTTCTTTTTGTTTTGGTTAGTTATCTGCCGATGCCTAGAAAAATAGGCGAGATGAAAACCAAGCCGACCCAGTATGCCGCCCGGACCCTGAATAATGCCGGGATTCAACCGGATTTTATTGTGGCCCGGGCTGATGTGTCCCTAGACGAGCCCCGTAAAAGAAAAATCTCTGTTTTCTGCAATATCAGCAAAGATGATGTTATTTCTGCGCCTGATATTGAGGTAATTTATGAAGTGCCTTTGAATTTTGAAAAAGACAAATTAGGCGACAAGATTTTAAGTAAGTTTGGCTTAAAGCCCAAGAAAAAAAATTTCAGAAATTGGCAAAACTTGATTAAAACCATTCGGAACTCTCGCAAAACAACTGAAATCGGGATTGTTGGCAAATATTTCAGCACTGGCAATTTTATTCTATCTGATTCCTATCTTTCGGTAATTGAAGCAATCAAGCACGCGGCCTGGCATCATCAAAGAAAGCCAAAGATTCTTTGGATTAATTCAGAAGAATATGAAAAAAATCCCAAGAAAATAGCTGAATTAAAAAAACTCAATGGAGTGATTGTCCCGGGCGGCTATGGGGAGCGGGGGACTGAAGGCAAACTTAAAACAATTGAATTCTGCCGGAAAAATAAAATCCCATATCTGGGACTTTGTTATGGCATGCAAATGGCAATAATTGAATTTGCCCGGAATGTTTGCGGTCTGAAAGGGGCTCATACCACAGAAATCAACCCTCAAACCGAATATCCGGTGATTGACTTAATGCCCGAGCAAAAAACCAATCTTCAAAATGACCGCTATGGCGGGACTATGCGTTTGGGCGCTTATCGCTGTCGATTGGTCAGTAAAACCAAAGCCCAGCAAGCCTACAAAACCAAAGAAGTTTTTGAACGGCATCGCCACCGCTATGAATTCAATAATGATTTCCGGGAGCTTTTAGAAACAAAAGGTCTGGTTATTTCCGGATTTAATCCAGAGAGAAACCTGGTGGAAATTATTGAATTGAAAAACCATCCTTTTTTTGTGGCCACTCAATTTCATCCGGAATTCAAATCACGACCTCTCCGTCCCCATCCTTTATTCAGAGAATTCATCCGGGCCGGATTGAAATCTACTCCACATTAACTACCTTGGCCACCCTTCGATTGCCGTCAAATCTTTTGATTCTTTTGGTGATAAATTTAACTACCCCCTTTTTAATCGCATAAAGAGTGTCATCTCTGCCTCGACGAACATTTTTGCCGGGCAAGAACGGGGTGCCTCTCTGGCGAACAATAATACTGCCCGGCTGGGTTTTTTCTCCGCCAAAAAGTTTAACGCCCAGATATTTGGCTCGTGAATCGCGGCCCAAGCTAGTTGAACCGGCTGATTTTGTCTTTGCCATAATAGTAATATGTTATCCAATTTAAAGGATTTCGTCAAGCAGCGCTATTCAGATATTATTTTAACCATTGGCATTATTTTAATCGCTTTAGCCAGTTTCGGCGCTGGTTTGTTAATAGATTTATCAGAGAGCAGGGGAGAGATTATTATTCAAAATCCAACTGCCTCAATCCAACAGGCGGCCAGCCCGGAAAAATCAACCGAGCAAGGAAAATTTGTCGGCAGTGTTAATAGCAATAAATATCATTGGCTCGATTGTCCTTCAGCCAAAAAAATCGCGCCGGAAAACCAGATTTGGTTTGATTCCGAAGAACAAGCCCAAACCGCCGGCTATATCCGCTGCGGCAACTTTGAAAAATACAGCAATTAAGCATTTAAGGTACGGCATTGAGAACGGCGAAGAGGCTTGTCAGAACGAGCCTCTGGATTTAAAGGTACGGCCTTTCGAATGCGCCCTTTGCAAAGCAAAGGGACGCGTTCTCAATGCCGCACCTTAAAAAATCGACCTCTTATCAAGGCGTGTATTTTTCAAAGTTGCCGCAGCGGATATAGCCGGCGGTTTGGGCTTGTTCTT
>JBDRKH010000040.1:0-2061 GCA_043814195.1 Patescibacteria group bacterium | reverse complement strand
AAAGTATCAGTAAATCCCAATGAGATAAGATTATCTATCTGTTTTCTCTCTTCAGGAGTAAACATAATATTGTTTTTGTTGTTTTTAGGTCTAGCTAAATCAATTTCCTGATGAGCAATATTAAAATCTCCAATCAGAATAGTATTTTTGGTTTTCTCTAAAAAACTTAACAATTTAGCGTAGCATTCCAGCTTATAACCCAGATTCTCTTTTCCTCGGCCGCCATGGGGCAGATAAAGATTAATTAAAGTAAAATCAGGATATTCTCGCTTTAATATTCTCCCCTCTTGGTCAAATCTTTTCAGTCCCAGCTGGTAATTGACCCGGATTGGCTTTTCTTTAGTATAAACGGCCACCCCGGAATATCCTTTTTTAAGAGCGAAGTTGAAATAAGAATAATATCCTTTTAAATTAATTAAATCTTGGGGAATCTGATCTTTTTGGGCTTTGATTTCCTGCAAACAGATAATATCCGCCCGGCTGTTTTTAAGCCATTTTGAGAAATTCCTTTGGGCAATCGCCCTGATTCCATTAACATTCCAGGAGAGTATTTTCATAATTCCTGTCTTAATTGTTTATTCCAAATCAATTAAATGGTCTTTAAGAAAATGTTCGGTTGCCTGGACAGTTTCTCGCTTTAATTTAGCTGGGCTTTCCGCTACCCAGACAGCAAAATTATAGAGTTCGCGGTTATCTACTTTTAGCCATTTTTTATTCTGATATAGAAAAACAAATAAAATGGTCATCGCCACCCTTTTATTACCATTCTGAAAAGGATGGTTTTTTATCATCAGATAGAAAAGAATTGCCGCTTTGCCGATTAATCCCTTATAGAGCGACTTCTTGTCAAATTTCTGAAATGGCGCGACCAGGCATCTTTCTAAAATATTAGGAAAGCGAGTAGAAAAATCAGGAATCGGCTCATTATAGGCCATTAGTTCTCTGGCCAAGCTAAAAGCAATGAATTCTATGTCAATAATAGATAATTTTTTCATTATGCTTTGCCTAAAAGACGCAAGGTTTCGCCGTATTCCTCAACTACCTTTTTAACTGCTTTTTCAATTTCTGATTTATCCTGTTTGGTTAAAATCTGACCCAGAATAAGGCCTAAATCTTTTCGGCGAACTACATAATTGCGGCCGATTTTTTGAGCCGGAATTACGCCTTTTTTAACCTTTTTAAAGACAGCAATACGGCTGATGCCGAGCAGCTTGGCCAATTCGGTTGTAGTTAAAAATTCTTTATTAGTCATAAATTTTATATGTTAACTTATGTATTATAGGTTAACATAGGTTAACTTGATAGTCAACTGATAAAGTGTATCTTAATCATACCCCGTTAAGTGGCTTTGGTCAATTGAAAAAAACCGCGCTGAAACGCGGCTTGAATTTAGTTAATTCAGAGGCTCGTCCTGAAAATTACGCCCTCCGCAGAATTGCGGAGGGACATAATTTTCTATGACAAGCCTCTTGGGCTCAAGATCAAATCCCCAATCGACGCAGAATTGCGGGGATGTCACTACTCTCAATGACAAGCCTTAAATTTACGCACCTTGAATCACAATATGCAGTTTAAAGTTCCTCAATTTATTGAATTAGAAGATAAAATTGTCGGCCCCTTAACTCTGAAACAATTTCTTTTTATCTTAGCCGGGATCGGCCTGCTTTTTATTCTTTGGTTTTTTCTTAATTTAAGCGCTTTTCTTTTAGCGGCCATACCCATCGGCGCAATTTGTCTGGCCTTAGCTTTTTATCGGCCCTATGGCCGCCCCCTTATTTCTCTATTTGGCGCCTTGATTAATTACTTAAGCAATCCCAGACTCTATTTATGGAGAAGGGAGAAAAAATAATATGGCTCAACCTTTGAAAGCTAGTCCCATTCAAAAACATTTGGAAATTAAAGAGATTAAAGATGATGTGGTTATTCTCAAAAATGGAGCTTTGCGGGCTATTTTAATGGCCACTAGTATTAATTTTGCCTTAAAATCAACCGAAGAACAGGATGCAATTATTTACCGCTATCAGGATTTTCTTAATTCGCTTGATTTCCCGATTCAAATGG
>JBDRKH010000039.1:0-4991 GCA_043814195.1 Patescibacteria group bacterium | reverse complement strand
AAAAGAACGATTTTATCAAACCGGTTCAAAAGCTCGGGCCGAAAATATTCCAGCAAAACTTCCCTTTTAACCAATTGTTCAACTTCCTGATAATCAATCCCTTTGGCGATTTTTTCCTGAATAAATTGAGTGCCGGCATTGGAAGTGGCGATTAAAATAATATTGGTCAGGTTGATGGTTTCGCCGGAAATATCCGTCAGCCGTCCGTCATCCATCACCTGCAAGAAAAGATTCAGAATATCGGGATGGGCTTTTTCAACTTCGTCAAGTAATAATAAAGAATAGGGCTGGCGCTTGACTGCTTCGGTCAGATATCCCTTTTCAAAACCTTGTTCGGTCTGCGAGCCGATTAATCGGCGTAAGCCCCTTTTTTCCTGATATTCGGACATATCCAAACGAATCATTCTCTTTTCGCTGCCAAAATAGACTTGAGCCAGGGTCTTGGCAGTTTCAGTTTTGCCTACCCCGGTCGGCCCGACAAAAAGAAAATTAGCGAGCGGCTTTTTCCGGTCCTGAACTTCCAAACGGCTGCGCCGCATAGCTGAAGCGACCGCCCCCACTGCTTCTTCCTGATTAACTACCCGCTCATGAATTAATTTTTCCAGATTTAATAATCTCTCTTTCTCGGTCTGCTCCACTTCGCCCAAAGGCACTTCCGTCTTTTGGGCGACCAGTTGAGTAACGTCTTTACCTTCAATCAGACTGCCTTCGCCTTTTTCTTTTCTAACCTGATAAGCTATCTCGATTAATAAATCCATAGCCTTGGCCGGCAAGGCTTTACCGTAGACATAGCGGTCGGCCAAAGTAATGGCCTGTTCTAAAGCATCGACTGAAAAAAGAATTTCCAATTCTTTCTCAATTGAATAGATTTTACTGACTAAAATCTGCCAAAGTAAATCCCGAGAAGGCAGAGGCACTTCAATCTTGTTCAGGGACTGGCCTAAAATCTTGCCCTCAATCTTGGAAGCATAAGCTTCAGGCAGGGCTGTGCCAATGAAAAAACAGGCTTTTTGGTCCAAGCCAGCCGCCAAAATTTCAGCCATGTCCAAGCCGCCCGTCTGGGTTTTTAGCCCAGCCAATCTGTCAATATTTTCCACCACTAAAATAATATTGCCGGCCCGGTTAATTTCGTAAATAATCTGCCTTAAGTATTCTTCCCCTCTTTGCTGGGCTCCGCTTAAACCGACTAAACTGCTTAAATCCAGCTGAACCAGACGCTTGTCCTCCAAAAAACGAGGGACATTTTCCGTAACCATCAACTGGGCCAGCTTTTTCAGAATCGCTTTTTTGCCAACCAGGTCCGGCCCAACCAAAATTACTCCGGTCTGACCAGCGCTAAAAAAATTAAAAATTTTCTCAATTTCTTTTTCCCGGCCCAAAACCATTTCAAATTGTCCCTGACGAGCCAAAAAAGTCAAATCCCGGCCAACTTTATCCAATAAAGGCGTCAAAACAGCGGTCATGGCCCGGTTTAATTTACCTTTGGGCTTAAACCGCCTTTTCCAGAAAAAAGATTTTTTCCATTTTTTGATGACTTCTTCTAATTGAGCCCATTCCACTACCCGCTCAATTTCCTGGGGACTAATGCCAAATTCGTCAAAAATCATCCCGACCAAATTTTTCTGCTGACTAATGCCCCAAAGTAAATCCAAAGAATCAATTTGGTCTTTGCCTTTTTTAAGACAAAAAACAAACGCGTCCAAAAACACTTGTTTAAAATCAGAAGCGATTTTAACTCCCAAAGAAAACCCGCCTTTTCCCGATTCAGGAAACAAAGCAGCGTTGGCTAAAATATTTTTAGTTTTTTCAATCACCAGCTTGGGCTGGCAGTCCAGTCGCCTTAAAATTTTATTGAATCTTTTCTTTTTTAAAAAAGAGACGAACAAATGAATTGGCCGCAAAGAACGGTAGCCTTTGACATAAACAAAAAGCCAGGCTTTTTCTAAGGACCGCCGGGCTGATTTATCTAAATACAAAGAAAGCTCTATCGGTTCAGACAGAGAGGATAATTTAATTTTCTTAATCCTTTCTCCTTTTCTCTGCCAAAGATAAAAAAGAAAAGCGTCAGTCAAAAGAGACAGATAAAAAACATTAGCAAATCCCTCAATCAGACTCCAAATGCCGTAAAATCCGAATAAAATCAGGAAAATAAAAATCAGCCAAGCCAAAACCGCCTTTAATCTGCGCTGGGCAATTCTTAAAAGATTAAGTCCTGGTTCAAAGCTGAAGTTTGGTTCTGTCATATCATTTGCCAGATAACAAAAGGGATTAAACCGACCCAAATTAACAAAATTAAAAACCCAAAAAGCAGCCAAAAGCCGATTAATAAAAAGCGCCAGCTTAACTGCCAAGCCCGAGCAAAAAAGCTTAATAAATAAGCGTCCCAGCCGCGCTGGCCAAACATCGGCTTGAAAAAACTCTTTAGAAGAATTGACAAAGCCAAAGCCCGCCAGCCGTTTTTGAGCATTTGCCAGCAAAAAAAACCGGCTTTTTTCAGACCCCGGCTGTACCACCAAATTGGAAAATAGACTATTTCCCAAACAGTGTCTAAAAATATGTCTTTAATAAATAATCGGTAATTATTCATTATATTTCCAGCGCTGAGTAATTTCCTGTTCAACTATTTTTCTCTCTTGGCCGTATTTTATCCGAGAAAGCTCTTTAATCGCCTTGATTAATTCAGGCCGACCTGATTCAGACGGCTCAGTAATCAAATTAAACGGCTCTGAAGTTTCGTTATTAATCATCAATTTGATATAGGCGTTGAAATTATCAATATTAATCAAGTCATTAACATCAAAAACCGGCTCAAATTGTTTAACCAAAAATTCGGCGTCTTCTGCTCCCACCCGAAAAGCAACCATTGAACCGACATTACCAAAGACCGCTTCTTTGATACCTTCCCCCAACTGACCGATGAATTGATGAGCAATAGTTAAACAAAGCCGGTATTTGCGCGCTTCTGATAAAATCGTGGCAATGCTTTCCGTAGCAAAATTCTGGAACTCGTCCATATAAAGATAGAAATCCTTGCGCTCTGACTCCGGTAAATCAATCCGGGAAAAAGCAGCCATTAATAATTTGCCGGTGACAATCAAACCCAACAGAGAGCTGTTAATATCGCCTAATCGGCCTTTACTTAAATTGACCAGAAGAATTTTCCTTTCATCAATAATCTTTCTAAAATTCAAAGAGCTTTCCGCCTGGCCAATAATCGGCCGCATATAATCATTGGCAATAAAAACATTGAACTTGGAAGTGATATAAGGAACCATATTAACCAAAGCAGCATCTCCCCCGGCTTTTTCCGCCTCTTTTTCCCAAAAATCCTTAACCACAATATTCTGGCACTTAGCTAATAAGCGATTGCGGAACTCTCTGTCAGCCAGAACTTTGGGCACTTCCATTAAAGTATTTTTCTCGCTGGGATCATCCATTAAAAGCAAAAGCGCGTTGCGGGTATATTGTTCAAACATCGGACCGCCGGTTTGCTTTAAATCATAAAGTTTGTCAAAAATATTAATCAATTCATTGACCACAAAGGTTTTTTGCTCCGGATATTTAGCGTCATATTCAAGCATATTTAAAGCCAGAGGACGCTCTAAATCAGCCGGGTCAACCACAATTACATCCTCGGTTCGTTCTTGGGGAATTAAACCCAAAACTGCTTCAATCAAATCTCCGTGCGGGTCCAGGACCCCGACTCCCTGGCCCTGCTTAATATCCTGAATAATCATATTCTGGAGAAAAACCGATTTGCCCGCGCCGGTCTGGCCAATCACATAAACATGCCTCCGCCGGTCATCAGCCGCTAAACGCACTTCCGTCCCTATTCCCCGATAAAGATTCTTGCCCAAAACAATCCCCTGTTTGGGCAGATTGGCGGGCGGCGCGGCTGATTCAGCTTTCAAAAACTTAACTTTGGGCGTTTCAATAGTCAGCTTGGGAAAATGGAAAAGACTGGTTAACTCTTCGGTATTTAAAATCATCCGCTGCTGCTTATTAAAAAGGCGGAAAGAAAAATTATAGATTAGTTTTTTAAACGCCCGGCCTTTTAAATGGAAAGATTTAAACTGATTCAAATTAGAATCATTAAACTGGACAAAAGCGCTTTCTAAATGATTAAGAATCTGGTCAGCCCGTTCCTGGCTGGCGGCTGAAACTAATAACCTCAAATTGGTTTCAAAACCCGGCTTACTGGCTTTGGCTTCTAAAGCTTTGATTATCTCTTCATGTAAGGGAGTGATGGTTTTCTGTTCCTTAAATTGGGACGTTTGTTCAGTTGATTGTTTTTCCGAAGAACCTTTTATCGTCTTGGCGGCAAAAGAAAAATTCCTTCTTAACCAGCCTTGACGGGCCTTGATTTCAGCTAAATAATACTCCTTGCCTGCTTGCATTTCTTTGGCGATTTTCAAACCAAGTTCAGTCCATTGCCGAGAACTAACCGGCCGAATAACCAGCTGAATAGCCGCTCCTTCGCCTTTTTCCTCCAGCTTGCTTAAAGTATTGGTAATTTCATTAAGCGGGTCGGTCTCTAAATGCTGATAAGTTTTGAAAGGCAGGGCATAGCTCCGGCTGGTTCTTAAATAAGCGCCGGCCGCCGCTCCCTGGGGATTAAAAATATTGTAATCCTCAACTGGCTCAATTGAGGCCTCGGGATAAAAACCATGGACTTGTTTCTCAATAACCGCCTGATAGCGCCGGGGAACAGACAGATAAAAAGAGATTTCTTCGCCTGTTTCCGGCGTGGCGATTTCAAAAACCAAATGGGGCTGGCCAAGAAGAGAAACTCCTTTGGTTTCCCGGATATTGCTTAAGCTGCTGTAAAGCTGTTCCATGACCGAAATAATTTCCTTTTGGCTCTTAGGCGCCTCTCCTTGTTCTTTTTTCGCTTTTTTGGGCAGAGTAATTAAAAAAAGGCTCATATTCAAAGCCCGGGTGATTTGGCCTTTTTTCTTTTTGGCAATCAAAAAAATTAAGCTGCCTACTCC
>JBDRKH010000038.1:0-7049 GCA_043814195.1 Patescibacteria group bacterium | reverse complement strand
AGTTTTCTTGATATTTAACTTTCTGATAGCAGTTCGACCTTTCAATTCTGACTGCTACTCTATTGTATATTTTATTCTTTTTTTTCTGATTTGTCAACCTCTACTTCTTTAGGTCTAATCTTTTTTCTAATTTTAGGACCTTTAATGATTTTCTGTTTAACTAAAAGATTATGAACTGTTTCAGAAATTTTTACCCCCTGACCCAACCAATATTCAATTCTTTCTTTTTTAAGATTAATTTCCTTTAATCGAGGACTATAATTACCCAATAGTTCTAAAAACTTCCCGCTTTGCGGAGCAGCTGTTTTCTCTGTTATCACAACCTTAAAACTAGAGGCGTTCTTTTTGCCTGTGCGAATTAAACGAATGATAAGCATAAATTTATTAATTCCATCCTTTCTTTTCTAAGGCCTCTTCAGCCGCTTTTTCTTGAGCTTCCTGCTTAGAAGGGCCCTGACCTTCAGCTATTAGTTCTTTATTTAAATAAACTCCGACAATAAATTGCTTGTCATGATCTGGACCCCATTCTCTAATTACTTCATAAGTCGGGGTAATGCCAACCCCTTCTTGGGCCTCTTCTTGAAAACGGCTTTTGGGGTCCTGATAAAGCTTTTCTTTAATAATCTGAGGCAGTTCTTTAAGAATGATTCTTTCAATAAATTCTCTTGCCTGACTATAGCCTTGATCTAAATAGATTGCCCCGACTAAAGCTTCGAAAGCATTGGCCAAAATATAGCGGCGCGCCCGGCCAGTGTCTTTGGCTTCGCCCCGGCTTAAAAGCAAGCGGCTCTCGAGCTTTAATTTGTCGGCTACTCTAGTCAGCATTTTGGCATTGACCAAAGCGGCGCGCCAGTTAGTCAATTCTCCCTCTGGATTAGGATAATTCTGATAAAGAAAATCTGTCACCACCAATTCCAAGACCGCATCGCCCAAAAATTCTAATCGCTCATTGTCTTTTAATCGGAAATCTGGATTTTCATTAAGATAAGAACGATGAACTAAAGCCTGCTGGAGCAAATCTTTATTATTAAACTCTATTTTAATATTTTTTTCAAGAGATGTTTCAAGTTTCATGTTTCAAGTTTTATGATTACTCTTCTTTGCCCGGCTCGCCGATTTCCCGGTAAACCGTGCCCAAAACGCCATTAATGAATCGGCCTGAAGATTCACCGCCAAAAGTCTTGGCTAATTCAATTGCTTCATTGATCGCTACTTTAGGCGGCACTTCTTCCCGATTGCCAAAAAGCAATTCATGAAGCCCAATCCGTAAAACATTGCGGTCAACAATCGTGATTTGGTCCAGGGGCCATTCCGGAGCTGACTTTTCAATAATCCTGTCCAGCTTAGCTAAGTTTTCTGTAACTCCGTTAATTAATTGCCAGACAAAATCATTATTTTCTAAACCCGGACCAAACTCTTTAATGTTTTTTTCAACAATTTCTTTTAATTGTTGATGGTTCCTGCCTTTAAAATCCCATTCGTAAAGAGATTGCATGGCAATACTTCTTGATAAATGACGGTTGGCCATAAAATGAAATTATTTTTTAGACAACTCGCTCATATCTAAAGGATTAGCGGTTGTTTTTTCCTTTTCTTGTTCAGCTAATTCTTTTTCTTTTTTCTTTTTTTCTTTTTTGCTTAATTTTGCCAAAACATCAATCACTTCCCGGCCGGCGTAGGTCCCGCAATTTTGACAAAGACGATGCGGCAAAACAGCTTCGCCGCATTTGGGACAATTGGAAAAAGCCCGCTTTTTCAAAGCATGATGAGAACGCCTTTGATTCCTTCTTGATTTGGTGTGTCTTTGTTTGGGAACGGGCATGTTTCTAATCCTACAACTAAGAAACCTTTTCTGTCAAATTACTCCGGTAATTCTTGATTGCTTTTTTCAAAGCCCGGGCGGCCAAATTACTGCAATGCATTTTAATACTGGGCAAGCCGCCTAATTCCTTGACAATATCCTGTTCAGTTATTTTTAAAGCTTCAGCCAAAGTTTTATTCTTTACCATTTCAGTAATTACCGAAGAAACAGCAATGGCCGCCGCGCAGCCTAAAGTTTCAAACCCAATATCATTAATCCGACTATCTTTAACTTTAATATACAACTTCAAGATATCTCCGCAGACAGGATTGCCAACTTCGCCCACGGCATCGGGATTTTCCAGCTTGCCCATATTCTTGGGATTCCTAAAATGTTCTAGAACTTTTTTACTGTACATAAATAACAATTTTTAATTTCTAATTTCTAATTTCTAATAAATTTCTAATTTTTAAATTTTCAAACTTTTAATCAATCTGATTTTTGTTTGAAAATTGATTAATTGAAAATTTAATGAAAATTGATTAATTGAAAATTGAAAATTGAATTCATCTGCCTGAAATTTTTCTTAATCGAGCCACTATTCCGGGCAAAACCTTTAAAAGATAATCAATTTCTTTTTCGGTGGACTGGCGGCCCAAAGTAAAACGAACACTGGCATGGGCTTGTTCGTGAGACAAACCTAGGGCTAATAAAACATGGGATGGCTCTAAAGAATGGCTGGCGCAAGCCGAACCAGTTGAAGCATAAATCCCTTTTTGAGATAAATCCATGATAATCCCTTCACCCTCCGCTCCTAAAAAGCTAAAGTTAGCGTTGTTAGGCAAACGATGCTCCAAAGAACCGTTTAATTGAACATCTGGAATATCCCTCAAAACTCCGGTAATTAATTTATTCCTCAATCGCTTAATCTTATTAACTAAACCCTGCTTTTGTTTTTTAGCCACTAAATTAATTGCTTCGCCCAAGCCGACAATCCCCGGCACATTTTCTGTGCCTGAACGCAAACCCTGTTCATGACCGCCGCCTCGGATTAAAGAAGAAATAGGCGTGCCTTTTCTTAAATACAAAGCGCCAATGCCTTTGGGCCCATAAATCTTATGACCAGACAAAGATAAAGCGTCAACTCCCAAATAGTCAACCCGGCAGTCAAGATAATTAATCGCCTGAACCGCGTCAGTATGAAAAACTATCCGATTGTTCCTGCCTTGATTCAATTTTCCGATTATTTGACCAATCCGGCTAATCGACTGAATAGTCCCTATCTCGCTATTAGCATACATTATTGAAACTAAAGCCGTATTCTTTTTGATTGCTTTTTCCGCTTCTTTCGGCTCTACCAATCCTTCTTGATTTATCGGCAAAAGACTTAATTCAATCAGGCCTTTTTTCTCCAAAGCCTGGGCTGGTTCTAAAATCGCCTTATGCTCAAAAGCCGAAACAATTAAATGGAGTTTAGTCAAACCTGACTGACTGGCTTTTTGCGTTATCCCCTGAATTATCCAGTTATCGCTTTCAGTCGCGCCAGCCGTAAAATAGATTTCCTGGGGAGAACAACCAAAAAAATCAGCGATTTGCTGACGAGCTTTTTCCACGCCTTGGCGCGCCCAGTCGCCGGCTTGATGAATGCTGGAAGGATTGCCGTATTTCTGGAAAAAATATGGAACCATTTTCCTTAAAACCGTCTGATCAACCGGCGTGGTCGCCGCATTATCAAGATAAATTTCTTTTTTCATTACCCTATATCCTACCAAGAAAATTAAACTCTGTCAAAATCAGTTTTTCCTGAATCGCCATTTAATCATTGTTTTCAATCCTTTTAATCCGTCTCTGAATCTGATTTTTTTGCCTTGCTGAAATTTTCTCGGATAGTAGCTTATTGGCACTTCTTTTATCTGATAGCCTTTTTTAAGAATCTTGGCCGTTATTTCCGCTTCAATTTCAAAGCCATCGCTTTCCAAAGGAATTGATTTGATTAAATTAGCCGGGAAGAGCTTATAGCAGGTATAAACATCGGTCAACTTGGCCCCAAACAACAAATTATTAATCAAAGTCAAAAACCAAACTCCTAAAACATAGCGAAAATAACCTCTTCTCTCTGGATTAATATTGCGCGAGCCGTAAACCGCCCCTATCTCTGGCTGACCGGATTCTAATTTTTTTAATAATTTTGGCCAATCTTCCGGCTGGTATTCTAAATCCGCATCCTGAATAATAATTGCCTCGCCGGTGGCCGCCGCCAGGCCGGTTTGAACTGCTTCGCCTTTGCCTAAGTTCTGTTGATGCCTCAAAACAATCAGCTGATATTTATCTTTTAGATTTTCTAGAATCACGCCGCTCCGGTCAGTTGAACCATCGTCAACTACAATAATTTCTTTCTCAAAATCCAAACTCGGCGCCTGATAGACTTGTTTCAAAATCTGAACTAAAGTTGTTTCTTCATTTAAAACTGGAATAATAATGGAAAGTTTTTTCATTGTTTTTTTACCCCAAAATATTCTCGGGGAATTTGATATTGTTTAATAATTTCCTGATTGGTCTGATTGTTTTTAATAAAAATTATCGCGTAATTGTCAGCCATAATGGGCAGCCAATTACCATCATTAACCCGCTCAATCAAAAACTGCTGGCCCCAGGGCGTATAATCCCGGTGAGAAAAGAAGATAATATTAAAATTATACTGCTTATCTAATTCCTGCCAAGCCTGATTATCCTGCTGGGCGGGAATATATGTTTCCTGAAAATGCCCGATTGAATAAGCTTCAGGCCGATTATCAGTAAAAACTTTTTCCTGGGGATAAAAATGATAAATCAGATACCCGCCAATATCGTAATTATTGAAAATCGGGCCTTTTAATCCTGTTTCTCTGAAAAACTGGGCTGAAAGATTATTCCCGGGCAGCAAATCAAAACCAAAACGGGCTTTTTGCAAAGGCAGTCGCGAGTAATAAACAGCAAAACAAACCAGAAAAATAGTCAGACCTAAAAATCCAAAAAACATCTTGGCTTCAATTGATTTAAACCCAGCTCTTTTGCCTAAAGCTTTCTTTAATTGATAAGCAATAATCGGCAAAGCAAAAAAACCGAAAAGAGTGAAATTACGGATGGCCAGCCAAGCCATTGCGCTAACAACCAGAGCCGAACAGAAATAAATAAAAGAAAAATTGCGGCGATTTTTAATCAAAAGAAGAATAAAACTAACTGCCAAAACCGCAAAAGACAATTCAAAAAGAGTCAGATTGGGATGCTGCCAGCCCCAGTTCTCCAAAAACCAAACTGACTGGTTTTCCACAATCCGATAACCATAATCTCTGAAAATATTAAAGGGGTAGAGCAGCCCCTTTAGACCAAAAGGGCTAATTAAACTAGCCAGCCCAGTTAGAATTAAACAAAGCCCTATTTTCCTATTAATCTTTTTTACGCTTATCCATCTATCCACCAAAAACAAACCAATTAAAGCCGGGCCAAAGATAAAATAAATATGAGTATTAACCCAAATAATCTCCAAAATTGGCAAAAGCCAAAGCCACTTATCTTTTATTTCCCCTTTGCGCCAATGCCAAAGAATCCAGAAAAACAAAGCGATGAATAAATAACTGAAAATCTCCGGCCTGATTTCTGTTCGGGCGGCCATTAAAGGGATTAACAGCAAAGCTGCTAAAAAAGCGATTTTAAAATTAGATTCTCTCCAGGCAATCCTGAAAAACAAATAAAAGATAATCAAACTGACAATCAGATGAAACAAAGAAAGCCCGGTAAAACCAAAAGCTTTCCAGATAAGATAAAAAATAACTCCACTCCCCCAATGATGATTAACCATTGGATAATCTGGTTCAGTATAAGAATAGAAATTGGTTTTCAAAATCCCAAACTGGCCATTTAAAATCAGCTCCCCGTTTTTCAGATGACGACCCAAATCAGCCGTGGTCAAATCAATCTTGCGCATAAAAAAAAGACCCAGCCACGCCATCAATAAAACTAAACCAAAAACCGAAAAAATCTTTTTCTTGCTCATAGTTACTGAATCTCAAGCAACTGGACTTCGAAAATCAAATTGGCATTAGGCGGAATTGCCCCATTGCCCGCGCCCTGCTCGCCATAGCCGTAAGCTGAAGGAATAAATAATCTCCTGATTTCTCCAACTTTAATGCCGACCAAACCCAAATCCCAACCCTGAATCACCTGGCCAGCGCCTAAAACAGTCTGGAAAGGCTGGTTTCGGTCTAAACTGGAATCAAACTTGGTTCCGTCTTCCAGATAACCGATATAATGAACCGTCAAAGTATTGCCGTTTTCTGCGCCCTGACCTTCACCGGGCTGCAGAATTTCCGCCCGCAGCTGACTCCAAAACTCTTCCTTGGTCATCCCTCCGTATAATTCCTGTTCGGTGGGCTGGGCTGATTGTTCCTGGTCAGATACTTCTAAATTCTGATTATCAAATTCAATCCCTTCCAGTCCATTATCCTGATTGATTATGTTAAATAAAAAATACCCGCCTCCAGTCAACGTCAAGACAACTACGATTGTCGAAATAATTTTTTTCATATAAAGACTTAAGCATATTTTCCCGGAATAAGAAACCTTTCCTTAAACGGAGTAACTACCAACATCAATCTTAAAACCAGCTCCTCGGGCTCTTTAATAAAATCTCCGGGAAAGTCAAACCAGATTCTAAAAAATTTATCAATTGGGATTATTCTTTTTCTGGTATAGATCAGTATCTTGCCTAGAACAGGATCCATCAAAATTACATTTTTATCAGTAACATCAACCACTACTGAATAATGGCCATCATCCTCAAGAAACCAATCAACAATGACTGGAATTTTTTTCTTCATAAAATACTTCAAATCTTTAATAGCGCTGTTTTGTTTGTAAAATACCTGAAAATTAAAATAATGAGCCGCCTTAACAAGACCAGTCATTGAAATGCCCTCATCTTCGGTTACGCAGGATAACTTAGCTAATTGATTGGCCGAAACCAAAATATTGTAATAGTTTAAGACCATCTTTAAAGAAACTGGTCCGCAAAAACCAGATTTCTTTTGACGAAAATGTTTTAATTTTATCATAATTTAGTCACGCTCCTTATAATAAGAAAGTCCTTTGGCTGATCACCTCGGTCCAGATTAATAACAAATGAGGCCGTTGAGGACTTCCTTGAGCTATCTTACCACGCCCGCCCAACGCACCCCGGTCTCGCTATAATTCTACCACAAATGCCTGCATT
>JBDRKH010000037.1:0-5670 GCA_043814195.1 Patescibacteria group bacterium | reverse complement strand
TTTAAAATTATTGCAAGTAATTATTAAATGATCAGCTACTTCAATCCCTAACAACCCACCAGCTTCTTTTAATCTTTTTGTCAGTTCTAAATCATCTTCACTCGCCTCACAATCCCCACTCGGATGATTATGCGCTAAAATCACACTCGCCGCTAAATGTTCAATCGCCGGCTTAAATACCTCACGCGGATGCACCAAATTCGCATTCAAAGTTCCAATTGAAATAGTCTCCTTATACACGAGCTGATTACGTGCATTCAGGTATAAAACCACAAAATGCTCCTTCTTCGCTGTCCGGAGCTCCTGCAACTGCGCCACCGCATCCTTAGCCGAATTAATAGTCGGTAAATTATTATCCTCAACTTCTAACGCTCGCTTTGTTAATTCAAATGCTGCCAACAGCGAACAAGCCTTACTCGGACCTAGCCCTTTTATTTTAGCTAAATCTTTATAACCCAATCCTAAGAATTTCTTCATCGGGTATTTTTTTAAAATTCCTTCTGCTACCTCAAGTACATTTTTCCCTTCCATTCCCGTGCCTAATAGAATCGCTAATAATTCATGGTTTTTTAGATTTTCCGCCCCCTTTTCAATTAATTTCTCACGCGGCTGTTCATGTTTAGCTAAATTTTTAATAGTCATATTTTTTTCCGCCATATTTTATCTATTTTGTCTACAGACTACCCTCCCATTTCCTTCGGAATAAGGCGGGCAGGTAAATGACATTAGTATCTATAATTTACCACTTTGACCTTAAAGAATCAAGCAACTTTAGAATAAAAAAACCGTTTAAAGCTATTATTTAAAGTTATAGCTGAATGACCTTAATTATCACTTTTTACCTGTCCGCCTTTGGAGGATTTAATTTAAGTCAACATTTTCAGGGAACACGGAGCAGAAAACAGCGAACAAAGAACTTAAAGCAAAATAATTTAAAAACTTGCGATGTAAAGAAAAGTAAAGTAAAATTAAAGCATATGGGTTATGCGAGCTTATAAAATAGGTAAAGAGTTCAGAATTGATATAATAGAGTAATTTAACAAACCTATGACTAAAAAAGAAAAAAACATTGAAACACTTATTCTTGAGTATATTGGCAAAGAGTTGATTTATGTTTTAGAGCATGACTATGACCGAGAGGATAAAGCCTTCAAAGAAGCGATAGAAAAAGGATATGGGTATATAGATAACTTTAACATCTATTGCAAGAAATTTTTTATTGATAAATCAATTCTAAAAAAACTAGTAATATTTGATGCTAATGAAGATGATTTTTTAGAATACTTTGGTAAATTTTCTGTAAGTGAATTAATATTAAAGCTAGAAGGGGTTAAGCATAGAAAAATAACTATAAATGAAACTTTTGAAGCCATAAACGAAGGACATATTATTATAGATTATCAAGAAATAGGTTTATGGGAAAAAATATTTAATAAAATTAACTATAATTTTGTAAAAGGACTTTGGGTATTAGCTTTTTTGTTTTTTATTTTTGTCATGCTTGAAGTTACCGAAATTATTACAGTTTCGGATGAATTCAAAGATTCAATCAATAGTAAAATGGACCGCACAAGTACGCCTGTGCTTATAGTGTGTTTAGTTTTTTCTGCATTTTATTTTCTTCACGATAAAAAGCAGAAGAAAAAAATTATTAAACAATTAAGCTCAAAGGAAAGAAAGGAACTTGAAAGAGAAAGAAAAAAAAGAAGAAAGCTTGATTTGGTTATTTGGACAATATTAGCAATCATAACCTTTTCTATTTTTGCCCTCTTAATTTTTTCTTATTTATTATAAATTTAAAAAAAATATGGACAAAAAAACAGGCCTATTTTAGAGCCTGCTTTTTTTATATTAGCTAAACTTGACAAAAAATATTGACTTGTTATTATAAAAACACAAGGTATTACAAATATTGCCTTGTAATAAACATAAAGGAGGTGCCAAAAAATGAATGCACCAATGAAGCCCATCGGCCCTGGGCAAACTTTTAACATCGGTACCCCCGATCATTTGACCCAAATACAGCACAAAGGCGACCGTGTTGACATAGTGGATCATTTCGATCATGGGCCGGATCCTGTGGATCTCCATATTATCACCAAAGTCAGAAAAGACGAAAAAATTGACTTCGACTGGTAATATTGGATTTCTCTGGAAAGGAGCTCGACTCTATGAGCTCCTTATTTTTTTACCCTAATTTAAGTCAAGAATTTTTAGAACAAAAAAAGGCGGGGGAAGAATCTAGTTCTTCCTCCGCCTAGAGTGTTAAAATGTGCTAACTACTTTTTCAATTGCGCTTTCCTAACCGCCAATCTGGCTTTTGCCTCATTAAGAAGCGCATCTTGCCCGAGTCCGGTCTCGAGATCTCCCATTGCCCGTCTCAAACGAGCATCGGCAATATTGGATTTTCTCGTAACCTTCTGCGCGATGCTGTCGACCGAAGGGCCGTCGCCGATCTGGCTGGCCATTTCAATGGCTTCGGCTGCTTGATTTTTCGCCTCGGTTGTTTTTGCCTGAGATTCAAGCAAGGTGATCTGGGTGAGTCTGGATTGATGTTTTGCTTTAAGCGCGGAAACTACCTTATCAACCGCTTCCATGGTTTGTCGGTAGGTTTCTACCTCTTTCTTGGCTGTCTTATCCTGCTCCTCAAGTCCGATTAAACGGGCTTGAAGCGGTTCAGCCAAGTGATCGTTAGAATCATCACCGTCGCTCAAAATAAAATCAATAGTCCTATTGAGCTCGGTTACCTGCGCCTGTATCTCTGCAAGCCTGTCTTTGGCAGTCTTCATGCTTCCTTCGGCGACCGCGGCTTCTCCAGCTAAATCATCTATCGCGTTTTCAAGATCGCGAATATTCTGTCTTAAGGCCGGAATAGACATCTCATCAATAACCTTATCCAATAATCCATGCGCGCTTGCTAAAACGATCGTCCTTAATTTTCTTAAAATTGTTACCATGGTGCTCCTCCTTTTTATGGGTTAAGGTTAACTTCTCACTTTGCCACTTTTCTTGCTAAGATTGTTACCAACCGACCGATCCGCCTCCGCCGCCTCCGCCGCCGAAACTGATTGATCCGCCTCCGCTAAAAATACTATCATCGTTTGAAGTATACCTTGTCTGTGATCCCCAGTTATGGCTTGAATCAAAAGAAGCACTGCTGACATCAGATTTGGCACGTTCATACGCACTGTTTGCTTCAGTTTCCGCCAACGCCGCTAAAGCAATTATATTGCTTAAATTCATATTCCTGTTCGCTTCATTTAATTTATTTTCTGCAATGCTTAAACGATTTTTCGCCTCGCTTTCTACATCATCATCATGATCTTCAATGTACTCCTTTGCCCGGGAAATTGCAGATTCCGTAGTCTGTCTTTGCGAAATAGCTTGCCGGCGCAGTCTTTCTGCTGATTCATGTTCATCCACTGCCTCTTCATATATATGATCAGCTAAGGAGTTGGCTTCTTGCGCCTTTTTATAAGCCAAAATATAATCAGGCAGTTCAAGAGTTAACTCATTCTTCGCTTCCGCGATCATCTTCTCAGCATCGCGAAGATCATCCTCAAGGCTTTCTCGGATATCGTCATCATACTTTTTGATATAATCCCAGGCTTTCCTGATGTCTTTTTCCGCGTCTGAAATTTCTCTTCCAACATTGGCTTTAGCTTGCTCCAAATTATGTTTTAGAGCGATGATTGATCTTATGTACGATTCCGCCTGATCAAGCCATTTACTTACTTGGCTTAATTCTTCTTTTGCCCCATTCCAATCCTGCACTTCCAGGCTGGCTTTTGCCTGCGCAGACTTAAGCGCATTTATTGACCAGTGGATGCGATTCTCTGCTTCAGTCCCATTTCCCCTGACAGCTCTCCAGCAGGGCGGAGCAAAAATTCTGCTTATAACTTCAAAAGCTATTTTGCCCTCTTTAATTTTATTTACTGCCTGAGGAATCCTTTCTTTAAGATTAACAATATTCTGGTCAATATACTTTTTCTCTTCTTGCATTGATAAGGCGCTATTTTCAGCTTTTTTCATTTCATCTAGCGCTTTATTTGCTAAACCAGAAAAAATAAGATACTTTTTCTTTCCTAGATTCTCTTTGGCCCGACTAACCATCTCTTTTGTTCTTAATAGGATATCGTATGCAACTGCTACTTTAAATCCCTCTTTCTCAACGTTCATAATGGTTGTTTTAGCCTGATCCATCGAGTCTTCTAGGCGCTTAATTAATTCCGGAGATTTTGAAATAAGATCTCTTAAGTTAATAATTTTACTTCTCAGTTGGTTGAGTGATTTTATTATAGAAGCTGCGTTATCTGAAATTTCTCCATATTTTTCCTCAATTGCCTGATATTGTGGGACGTTTAAATTTTGCGCGTCAGGATCTCCAGCGCTAGAATCGGTTGCTGAAAAATCCTCGGCTAAAGACGACTGGCTAGTTTTAATTTTATCAAAATCAGTCTGTAAATCTTTAGCTGTTTCTTCATCAAGGTTACTTTTTATAACTGCAAATAAAGTTGCAATCTCGGAAATGCCATCTCGTATAACACTAACTTTTTTAGCCGCATTTATTTTTTCTATTTTGGCTTTCTGCTGAGCTCCTCGGCGCTTTTCTTCCTCTTTTTTTCGCGAAATGAAGAACCTTGCCCCGAAATAAAAAAGCGCGAAAACAAAAATTAGTCCTAAAGCCCATTTCAAAACTGTCCAAAGTCCGCTATAGTCGGCAGGTTTAGAGGTAACATTGCTCGGCTTAATAATTATCGTGGAAGAGCCCTCTCCCCTGGTCACTTCTGATGATCCGTCGTGCACAATAATCTGCTGCTCATTGCTAGGATGAAGATGCTTATAAATTACCCTCTTAGTTTCATTAATTCCGTTTATAAATCCATCAGCGAATTTTCCTTGTTTGAATTTAGGATTCATATGATCCGCCACAATCCTCTTCCAGTGGTCGGCTAGAGGACCATCCCAATCACCTCCATAATATAAGCCTGTCTGCCTTTCCTTCATGGACAGCATAAAGACAATAAGGTTATTCTTTCTACCCCCATTAGCCGACTGCCAGGCCTTGTTCTTAGTTAATAATTGTTCAAATTGCTGATCAAGATTGTCTGCGGTCTTAGAATATGACTTCATTATCCAGATATGCACATCTGCCCCGACATTCTGCAAATTTTCCGCTGCTTGTTTTACTGCTGAAATTGAACTTCCAAATTTTTCCGCCTGATCAACTATAAGATCATTCTGCAAATCTGCAAACGCCATTATAGCAAAAAATAAGCCAAAAAAAAGTGCCACAGTCCCTACCCAAATTCTTTTCATGTATCTTCCTCCTTTAATTAGAATTAATAACCAAAATCTGCCATAAAAACGCTCTGCCTTTTTCTTAAATTATCAAAGTGCAAAGATTACAATATATTGAAATATACATTTCTGAAATATTTTAAAAACTTTAAATAATGCTAAAAATAGCAATTTTTTTCTATTTATTCTAAACAAACAAATTTACCTTATTTTGTAATTTTTGTCAAGCCCACAATATATTAATACCTTTGCATTACCCCTTAATTAAATCAAAAATTTTTAGAAAAAGAAAAAGGAGCAGAAATTGTTCTTCTGCTCCGGTTAGTTGTTTAGTGTTGGGCGATTAAAACTTTGCTTCCTCGCCCATCA
>JBDRKH010000036.1:0-7455 GCA_043814195.1 Patescibacteria group bacterium | reverse complement strand
GCCCATTGTATGTCACTTCAACTACCCTGTCAAACACTTTAAATCCGCTATTTTTGCTTGCCTGTGGAAATAAAAAATGGCTTTTAAAAGCCATTTTTCCTAAAACTGCCCTATTTTTCTTTCCACAATTTATCCCCAATTACAAAATTAAGACTAAAATAGCTGCTAAACTAACTATAATTGTCGCTGGCATTCCTTGGCGAAAAGACAATCCTACATAAATATGTATTTTATGATGAAATTGAACGAGATATTTTAACCATTGAACTTTATAATTTGAATATATGCCATTTATAAAATCAGGTAAAATCGAAGCAACTACAGCCGCCAGAATTATTATTTTATTCGGCATAGACCAGGTTAGGATTAAAATTAAAATAATGCCAAAAATCAAATCGGTGGCTACTTTTTTAACATTATTTAAATTAGAAAACTCCACTTTTAATAAATAATCCCAATGGGGCAAAATATCAAGCAAATAATGGCTGGCTAATCCAAAACAAAAAGCCAGCCAGAGATTAGAAACATGGCTGCCGATGGCTGCGCCTACTAACATATGCGGAGTAAGAATCATAGAATACTGCGGGGCGAACCCGTGGGCAATGCAGGATTCGAACCTGCGACCCCTGCAATGTGAATGCAGTGCTCTACCACTAAGCTAATTGCCCTTATGCCCTAAATCTTTAATTTATTAATTAATTTCTCATGGGGCTTTTCCAAAACATCCCGGATAAACCGGTCAAACATATCATAACGATATTTGAAATCAGCTGTGGAAAAAACCACATAATCAATTTCCCTGCCTACTTCAGCTTCTAAATCTTTTAAAAAATTAGACAGCTTTTTATTCTTAATCCCATCGCCCACTACTAAAAGGTCAGCCCGGGAATTATCCTCATTGATAAAAATTCCGCTTAAAATCGCCAACTTGATTCTGCCCAATCCTTTTAATCGATTCAAAAGCTTTTCTTTAGAAGCGGGGCTGGATTTGAGAATCAAAGTTCTTAATTCATTATAGAAATCAAAATTACGATTAACCAAATAATTCTTTTTGCCGCTTTTCAGTTTAACCTCAACCAATTTAATGCTTTCCAGCTTTTTTAACTGCCTTTGACAAGCCGAGGAATCGCTTCTGGTTTTTCTGGCAATCTCCCGAAGACTAAAAGAATTATCGGGATTGCGTAAAAACAGCTTTAACAACCTTACTTTGACCGGAGAGTCAAAAAGTTGTTCTAAAATTTCTTTAACCATAATTTTAAAATTCGAGCCCCCTCCAAGAGCCTGAACCGTCTATTTTAATTCAACTGTCGCGCCAGCTTGTTCCAGCTTTTGCTTGATTTCTTCAGCCTCTTCTTTCTTAATGCCCTGCTTGATTATTTTAGGCGCCCCATCTACCATATCTTTGGCTTCTTTAAGTCCTTGGCCGGTAATTTCCTTAACGAGCTTGATAACGGAAATTTTTTGTTCGCCGCCGCTTTTTAATTCAATATCAAACTGGCTTTTTTCTTCAGCCGCGCCTGCTTCGCCGGCCGGAGCTGCTCCGCCCCCGGCTGAAACCGCCGCCATGGGCATTCCGCTTACGCCGAACTTTTCTTCTAAAACTTTGACTAATTCGGCCAAGTCAGAAACGCTTAACCCCTCAATTTGCTTAACTAAATCTTTAAACTTAGCTGGGATTTTAGCTTCTTCCTTTTTATTTTTTTCTTCGGTCATATTTTTTGAAACTCAAAACTTAAAACTTGAGCCATCTTTTCAAGTCTTATGTTTTCGGTTCCAGTGATTTTAAAATATAGATTAGTTTAATTAAATTAGCCTGCAAAACATAATTCAAACCGCGCAGCGGGGCAGAAATGCCGCCGACTAATTTAGCCAATAATTCCTGTTTGGAAGGCAATTGAGCTAATTCAATAATCGCCTGCTTTTCCAAATAATCTCCTTGAATCAAACCAGCCATGATTTTGACGTTTTCATTGTCTTTAGCAAACTGGTATAAAACTTTAGCTGGGACAATTTCATCCTGATAACCCAAAATCAAAGCGACCTGGCCCGGCATCTGCTTGACTTTTTCCACTTTTAGACCAGATTTTTCCAAGGCTAAATCAATCAGGGTTTTCTTGACTGCCTGACAATCAATTCCCTGCTCTCTCAATTTTTTTCTTAATTCCTGAAATTGATTAACTTTCAAACCAGTGTAATCAAAAAAGACAATCGCTTTCTGGCGAGATAATTTATCAACCAATTCCTTGATGATTTGTTTTTTCTTGTCTTTAGAAATCATACTTCGACGAGCTCAATATAGATTAAAAAAATCCGTGCCATAGACACGAACTGCCCCGAAAAAATCTCGGGCATCGCCTCAACAGGATATTAAGTCCTAAAACACCTGCTATCTATGGCTGATTTTATTCTATTTTAATCACAAAGACTTGTCAAGTAATTATCTCAAATACTTCTCCTTGTTGGCTTGGTGCTCTTTAAAAGTTCGGCTGAAAATCGTCTGACCATCAGGAGTAGATAAAAAGAAATAGTAATCTGTATCAACCGGATAAATTGCCGCTTTGATGGCCAATAGGCCAGGATTACAAATTGGACCAGGCGGCAAACCAGCATTCTGATAAGTGTTGTAGAGAGAATCAATCTCCGTATCCTCGGTTGAATAAATCCACTTATTAATTCCTAAAATATAGGCGATGGTCGCGCAAGATTGCAAGGGATAATCATTTTCTATCCGTTTCCAGAAAATCCCGGAAACAATTCTCATATCTGAATAAAGCGGCACTTCTTTTTCCAGAAGACTGGCCATAATCACGATTTGTCTGATTGTTTTGCCCTGCCTCCTAATCTCGACCACTAACTCCTGATCTAATTTCCGGTCAAAATTATCCCTCATTTCCACAATCATCTCATCTAAATCAGCTTTTCGATTAAATTGATAAGTATCGGGGAATAAATAACCTTCTAATTCCGGCTTGGCTAACAGCTGGCCGCTTTCGATTAATCCAGCTTCGGCTAAACGCGCATCAATCTGCTTTAAAGTAAAACCTTCAGGAATAGTTATAGTAATATCCTGTGAAATAACTTCGCCTGCCACTATTTTCCGGACAATCTGTCCAATAGTCAGATTGGGACTTAAAGCGTAATCCCCGGCTTTTAGTTGAGCCGCCCAGCCCTTGTAAAGAGCGTAAGCCACAAACAAGGTTTTATTTCTGATTAATTGAGCTTCATCTAAATTATTAGCAATTTCCCTTAAGCCCCGACCTGATTCAATGGTAAAAATCTGTTCTTGGCTGCTTTCTGTTAAAGGATTGCTTATTTGATAATTAAAATAAAAAATCAGACCTGATAAATAAAAAAAAGACCCCGAAACAATAATCGCTATTTTAAATCTCTTTTGATTGGTTATTTTTAACATTTAAACCAACGGCACAAAAACAAAACCGGGATATTCTTTTTCCTCAAACTGATTTTCGCCTTTTTTAATCAAAAGCCAGATGCTATTTTTAACTGGCGCAACCAAACGGCCGCCTACTTTTAATTGTTCTTTCCAGGCGACTGGGATTTCCTGAGCTGAAGCTGCGGCAATTATTTTATCAAAAGGCGCTTGAGCAACCAAACCTTGAGAACCATCGCCGCAAATAAATTCCGCATTTTTAAAATTATACTTACTGACATTTTTCTCTCCCAATTCCTTTAATTCAGGGATTATTTCAATTGCGCAAACAAAACCCCTCTCTCCAACAATTTGACAAAGCAAAGCCGTCTGCCAGCCTGAACCTGAACCAATATCCAAAATTTTATTGCCCGGTTTTGGCTCTAATAATTCCAGCATAAAAGCTACGGTCAGGGGCTGGGAAATTGTCTGCCCCTGACCAATTGGCAAAGGCGCATTATAATTCCCTGCCCATTCCTTGCCTTTTTCTTCAATTATTTTTTCTGACACAAAATCAGCCCGTTTGATTTTCCGAAAGGCCTCGATAATCAACGGGCTTTTTAAATAATCTTGTTCAATTAATTTATCGATTAATCCTTCACTCATCTGCCTAATCTCCTTTCTCTTCTCTGATACTCCCGAACTGCCTCAATCAGTTCTTTTCGGCTAAAATCCGGATAATATCCCTTAGGAAAAATCAACTGACTATCTGACGTCAACCACATCATAAAACCAACGCTGTTATGAGGGTCTTGGCTGCTGCCCGTCCGAATCAGCAAATCAACCAGCGGCAATTCCCCGCTCCAAAGATGTTTTTTTAATAGCTCTGAAGTAATTTTTAAAGTTTTGTTTTTCCGCGCTTCCTGAACAATTCCTTTTATTGCCGCCAGCATTTCGTCTTGACCATCATAAGCAATCATAAAATTAAGCAATTTGTTTTTGTGATTTTCAGTTGCCTCAATTAATTCTTCAGCCGCCTTGACTCCGCTTTTAGGCAAAATTTCCCGCCAGCGACCAAAAACATTTATCTTGACCTGATGTTCGTAAACTTCTTTAGCTTTGATTAATTTCCGGAAATATTTCTCATATATCCAAAAAAGATTCTTGGTTTCTATCTTGGAACGTTTAGTCAAATTATCCCAAGAACCGCCCCACCAAGTAAGACAAGTCAAGCCCAAATCAAGGGCCGCCTGAATCTGCTCTTCGGCTTTTTTTGCCCCAGCCACATGCCCGCGCCAAGGAGCCAAACCTCTTTTTCTGGCCCAGCGCCGATTGCCATCTGGCACAATCACCGTATGTTGAGGTAGATTTTCTTTGTCTATTGTTTCCATATTTGTTATACTAACACTAAGTACTTTTTTAAAAAAGAGGGGGTGATTAAAATGAATGACCGAAAACTTTGGGATGAAATTGACTTTGAAAAAGAGACGCTTGATGAATGGACTCAATTTATCGACCACATTCTAGGACAGAATAACGGAATAAAAATTGACAGGCCTGTCTTTGGAACACTGACTATCCATCAAATAGCGGATTTCATTCAGAAACACATCTTGGAAATCAGAGATAAATTAAACTCAATTAAAAACGGGAAAAAAGAAAAGAAAAAATATCTTTTTGCTACGACAGAAGCTCAAGTCATAGTTAACCACCTGAAAAAGAAAATCAAAGAAATAGAAAGGGGTCTCAAATGATAAGTCTAGCTAATTCATCCCGCAAAAAGCGGCCTTGGGAAACAACTCAATTCCCAAGGCTTTTAAATTCAATTATATAGTTTGAGATGGTTGCAAAACTATTTTGTAACGAAATTTAGATATTTTTCGCCGAGACGAGGAAAGCCAGTAAAATGATTGAACCGTAGCAGAGCTACGGTGAAAATCATTCTGCGCCAGCTTGACGAAGTATCGGTGAAAAATAGCAAATTGCCGTAGAAATAGTTTTGCAACCATCTCATTATCCTAACAAAATAGATTGCCAAAATCAAGCTAGAATTATCCCCAAAAACAAAAAACAGCCTTATTAAAACTGTTCTCTATTACCTCAAAAATATATTTATCTTTTGATAAACATATTTTAAAAAATTAATTCTTTTTTATCTCACTTGCTGAATCTCAAAATCAGTAAAATTATCCCTAAAATAAATGCTCCCATCCCGACCAGAAGTTTAGCCATAGAATTGTCCAAAGAAATAAAAGCCCAAATAGCGATGGCTATTAAAATTAATCCACCAAGAAATTTCCCGATACCCATTTTTATCACCCCCTTTCTTGGTAATTAAATTATATCATAAAATAATTCCTAATGTCCATTTATCAAAAAACCGCTTAATAAGTAGTATGTATTGGTTTTTTCGCGCCTGCGGCGCGGGTGGCCAAATTGAATTGAATTAGTATTTTCCACGCTCCGCCTGGATTAAAAACATTTTTTTTATCCCGCAAAAGCGGGTTTGAGCCAATCTTTTTTAACTTGCCCTTTGGGCAAGATGTAAAGCGATAAAATTAAAAAGAAAAATCCCCGAGCATTCTTTGAACACTCGGGGAAAATCCCTGTTAGCTATTCTCTGGAGACCGGGAATCATCTTCCAGAGTCACCCCTGTAATACCCTCCGAAGACCGAGGAACGTCTTTCGGAAGGCCCAGCTGTCCACTTGATTTGGAAGCCCGCTAGGCGACTTTCCAAGTATTTGTATATTATCATATTTCATAGAATATGTCAAGCCCATTCGGGGATTTTTCTACCAAAAGCGATAGTTCAACAAATTCACTACAAGTATGAATAAATTTTTTATCTACATTAGAAAATCACTAAAAAAATAACCGCATAAAATAGCGGTTATTTCGCTGGCAGGCGCGGAGGTATCCTTCACAGAAGCTAAAGCTTCCGTTTCGGACTACTCTTTCTCCCCGCCTTGAAATCCTTCTCTAAAGCTACAGAAACAAACCTTTTATAGGCAAATGACTTTCCTGAACCAGTCTTTAAATATTGTTCAAAATTTCTTGCTTCTTTTTCTGTTTGAAAAGCCGCATACCAAACTAACTTCCAAGGAATAAAAGACCTAGTTGATTTCACTTTTCCTTCATTATGCAACCTATATCTTGTTTTAAGATCATTAGTAGAACCAAAATAAAATTTATGAAATTTTGAACTTAATAGAATATAGCAATAATACATTTTGGCTTGCTATTCCGTAGCTTTAGCGAAGGATAGCAGGCGCGGAGGGACTCGAACCCCCAGGATCGGCTTTGGAGGCCGACCGTTTACCAATTAACGGACGCGCCCATTATTTCTTCATTTCTTTATGTGTCGTATGCTTCCGGCACCATTTGCAAAACTTCTTCAGTTCTAATTTTTTCTGAATGCTTTTCTTGTTTTTGCTGGACCAATAATTAATCCGCTTGCAAACACTGCATTGAAATTTTATCAAATTATCTTGCGACATAATATTTTGAGCCGATGCTCGGACTTGAACCGAGGACCATCTCCTTACCATGGAGGTGCTCTACCAACTGAGCTACATCGGCACGAATTTTCTCTAAATCTTTGATTTAGCTAGAAAATTCAGTGCTCGCCTCTGGCGAGCAAAACACTATTAAGAAACTTTCGTCCCTGTCCCGATTTTAAAAACCTTTCTCTTCTTTTTGCTTCTAATTCATCAGAATAATTTTCAAAATAAATCAATGTTAATGGCCTTCTTTTGAGAGTTGACCTCACTTTTCCTTGATTGTGCTCCTCTAATCTTTTTTTTATATCAGCGCTATAGCCAATATATCTTTTATTATCTTTTTCGCTTTTGAGAATATATACCTGATACATTTTAGCTCTAGCCCGCCAAAGGCGGGCATAATATTTATAAACCAATCGCTTCGCTCTTGGATAAATATTATGTGGGCGGTGCAGGACTCGAACCTGCGAAGTCTAGAAGACCCGAGGTTTACAGCCTCGTGCAATTGCCGCTATGCGAACCGCCCATGGAGCCACCTCTCGGACTTGAACCGAGAACCTACGGTTTACAAAACCGTTGCTCT
>JBDRKH010000035.1:0-5893 GCA_043814195.1 Patescibacteria group bacterium | reverse complement strand
CAAAAAACAAAAAACATAATCAAACCATTTAAAGCCAGATAAAGCGCGATGGGATGGCGCAAACTACCATCCGGCCATTGAATTGCCCAAAATAGATTAGTTAGCGCGCCTTGGTGGTCATTGATTAAAAAACAGCCGAGCCGGATAATAAAAATACCCAAAGCCAGACTAGGCGCGACTAGGTCAGCGATCTGCCAGAAATTAAGCCGGGCTTTTTTAATATAAAAATAACCAATTACCAAAGCGCCCAGCAACCCCCCATAAAACATCAAACCTCCGCCGTTGAATTGAAAAAAACCAGAAAAATTATCAGGGAATTGCAAAACATATCCCATTCGAGCGCCTAAAATACTGCCCAGAAGAATAACCATAGTCAGCCAGAAAATCTTATTCTCCTCAATCCCCTGTTTTTTAGCTTGATTTAGAAACAGCAGATAACCAATCAAAAAAGCCAAGCCTAAAAACGCTCCCCAGACATAGAAAGTAATCGGACCCAATTCAATTTTATCTAAAACAAAATAGGGCATTTAAATCCATCGGAAAAATCTTCTATTTTTAATTTTATTTTTAGTTGTTGAGCGGCTTTTTTGGCTAAATCAGCTGAAAAAAAATAACTGGCAAAAGTTAAGCCAGTTACTTCTATGCCCTGCTCTTGTAATAATTTGACTGCTAAAATAGAATCAAGGCCGCCAGAGATAAGCGCCAAGGCCCTGGTTTTCCGTTTAATTTTATTCATCATTAAAATTATTCAGTGACAAGGTAAACTTCATCGCCTTCCCGTACCTGCTGTTCAACCTTTAAGCCAGCCGCTTCGCCTTTCTTGGCCTTTTCCACATTTTCATGCTCAATCTGCATTGAATCAATTGATTGTTCAAAATCAGTGGTCGCGCCTTTAATGTGAATTTTATCGCCCTTTTTCAGCTTACCATTAGTAACTTCAATAACCCCCACGCCGATATTAGTGAAGTAATGAGTAATCTTACCAACTAATTTTTCTTCCACGTTTATTCACCCCCTTTCTTGCGGGCAGCCCCACGGGGAATCGAACCCCGGTTGCCAGAATGAGAATCTGATGTCCTGAACCACTAGACGATGGGGCCCAACCCTTTAAATTTAACACAAATAAGCGATAGCATCAAGGTCGTACCTTTAATTCGCGCTTATCAAGAGCCGCCCCGCCTTTTCCGGAAAAGCCATAATTTCCTTGATTACTTTTTCCATAGCCAAAGACCGAGAACCCTTAACTAAAATAATATCGCCCGGCTCTAGTTTTTCCTGTAATGAGAGACCAGCCTGTTCAGATTGAGCAAACTTAAAAATTTTATCCTGGGACAAACCTTCTTGTTCGGCTGCTTGAGCGGTAAAAATAATCCTTTCTCCGACCAGAAAAAGCAAATCAGCTACTTGAGCCGCTTTTTGACCAACTTGCTGATGGGCAATTTCCGTTTGGTTGCCTAATTCCAGCATATCGCCCAAAACCGCTATTTTCCGGCCGGGAAATTCTCCCAAGGTTTCCAAGGCGGCGATTGTGGCCAAAGGAGAAGCATTATAGGAATCATCAATAATCCAGGTATTTTTAATTCCCTTAATTAATCTGGTTCGACCGGCTAAAGTCCGGAATTTCCTTAAAGCATTGGAAATCTCAACCAAATTAAGACCGAAACAAAGACCAACCGCGGCGGCGGCCGTAGCGGCATAAGCCTGCTGCCTAGCCAAAGCCCTGTTCAGTTTAATTGGAACAATGCTTCCCTTAAAATCCAATTTAAAACTTACTCCCAAATCCCTTTTTTCCAAATCGTTTATTTTCAATTCATAATTAGCGATTTTTAAATCCGCTCCCTGACCAAAACCGTAATTGATTATTTTGGTTTTTTCAGGCAAATCATCGCCCACCATCCGAACTGACAAATCATCGTAGTTTAAAATCGCCCAGCCATCTTTAATTAAAGATTTAACCAAAGTTGCCTTTTCCTGAATCAGTTTGTCTTTTTCCGGAAAAAATTCCAGATGAACCGGGAATTCGCCAATGGCGGTTAAAACGCCTATTTTGACTGGCACAAAACTCATCAAATAATCCATATCGCCAGGCTGACGCGCGCCCATTTCCAAAACCAAAATCTCTGGATAGCGATAAGACCAGATAAAATTAGCCAAGCCTTTTAAAATAATCCAAAGCCAGCCAAAAAAACCGAATAAATTGGCGGCTGGAGCAATATCCTGGCCTAAAATAGTTAAAGGCACGCCAATCTCATTATTGTAATTCTTGATATTGCGCCTGACCCGAAAACGCTTTCTCAAAGTATAATAGATTGCTTCTTTGGTGCTGGTCTTGCCAACGCTTCCGGTTACGGCCACGACCACTGGCTGATATCGCCAAAGAGTCATCTTGGCTAATATTTTAAGAATGAATTGTAGAATCTTGCGCATTTTTTTATTGCGGCGGTATTTCTAAATAATTTAAAAGAAACTTAGCCATATTTTGAAAAACCGAGGTGATTGAATCAGAGGCAAAACGGACTCCCTGGGGTTCATCTAATTTAATCAGAATAATAAATTGAGGATTAAAAGCCGGCGCATAACCAACAAAAGTATGGATTGTTTTATCTGAATAACCGATCTCTCCCAAATTAGCCACTTGAGCCGTCCCGGTTTTGCCGGCCACGCTATAGCCAACTACGCCGGCTTTCCGAGCAAAGCCATTATCCACTGCGCTAACCAGCATTTTAGTCAATGTTCCGGCGGTTTCCAAGGAAATCACCTGATTAACTACCTGCGGCCGAGTGGTATTTTCCGTTCCGTCCGGCTGGACAATTTTTTCCACAATAAAAGGCTTCATTAATTTGCCCTGATTGGCAATCGCCCCCAAAGCAGTAATTAAACCCAGAGGAGTCACCGTGATTCCCTGACCAAAAGAAATAGTCGCCAAATTAATCTCCCGACCGGTAAATAAATTAGTGATATTGCCGGCTATTTCGCTGGCTAAATCAACTCCGGTCGGCTTATTAAAATTAAACCTCTGAACATAATCCTGAAAAATATCTTCCCCAACTTTTTGCTGAACAAAAATCGCGCCCGTATTCAAAGATTTTTCTAAAACCTGAATCATAGTCTGCTCTTGGTAAGCCTTGCCATCTACATTTCGAATAACGCTCCCTTTAATTTTTACTTGGCCTTCATCATAATAAACAGTTTCTGGACTTATCTGGCCGCTATCTAAACCGGCGGCTATGGTAATCGGCTTAAAAACCGAACCGGGCTCATAAACTTTTTGGGTAGCTGGGTTAAGAAAAATATCAGTCCCTTCTACTTTATTATATTCATTAGGGTCAAAACAAGGTTCGCTAACCATAGCCCGAATTGCCCCGGTGCTCGGCTCCATGACAATAATTGTTCCGCCCGCCGCTCCCCATTTCTTAATCGCTTCTTTTAATTCTTTTTCCGCTTTAAACTGGATATTTTGGTCAATGGTCAAAATTAAATCTGAACCATTCTGGGCTGGTTCAAACTGCTGATTAAGCGAAGGAATCCAATAACCAGCAATATCTTTTTCTCCGGCTAAAAAGCCGACTTGACCGCTTAACTCATCTTCATAATATCCTTCTAACCCATACTGGCCGACTTTACCTTGCTCCGTCGTACCGACAAAACCAAGCAAATGACCAGCCAAAGCTTGATGAGGATAATAGCGCCAAGTTTCCGGAGCCAGCTCTAATCCCTCAACATCTATTTGTTCAATCATCTGAGCTATTTTTTCATCCAATTTATGTTTTAGCGGTTCATAAGGATCGTCAATTTTGTTAATTCTTTCTGAAATAAGGCTTTTATCTAAATCAAGCAATTGAGCTAGTTGTTCAGCCAAACCATCTTTCTTTTCCGCTGGAATATCTTGAGGAATCAAATAAGCCTGTTTAAATTCCCGATTAACTGCCAAGGGACATCTTTTCCCCTCGCCATTACGCCGGCTGGCTGATAAATCCTGCATAAAAATTTCTCCTCTTTCAGGGAAAAGCGTTTGGTAAAGCTGCTGCTGACCTTGAGCTAGGGCGGTATAATAACTGAATTCAAAAATCTGAAGAGAAAATAAGCGGGCTAAAACCCCGCTTCCTAAAATAAAGATGATAATTGTCAGTGAATAGATACGCCAGCTTCGAGAAGATTCCATTTTAATGATTTTAATTACCTTTTAGCTACTGCTTTCTCTGTTCCTAAATAAATCGCCTGACTTACTTCAATCATACCTAAGGCGGTAACTAATTCCTCTAAATTAACTGGCGATTGCCGCTGAGCTGCCTCCATTTCTAATCGCTCGCCTTTAGCTTTTAATTCGGAAATTTTCTGTTGATGTTCCCTAATCTGATAATTACAACTAACCAAACCATTGGCCTGCATTAAATAAACAAAAATTAAACTGAAAATTGCCAAGACTATGATTAAACTCAAAACAGCCAGACCGCGATTGTATCTGTTATTTTCTAATCTCTTTGATTGAATATAAGCAGCAATCATATTTTTTGAGCCGCCCGCAGTTTAGCGCTTCGACTGCGCGGATTAAATTTTATTTCTTCCTGACTGGGTCTAATCGGTTTTTTAGTTAAAATTTTCAATTTTTTTTCTCTGGCTGCCTGGCGGAAAAAATGTTTAACAATTCTGTCTTCTAAAGAATGGAAAGAAATAACTACGATTCGCCCGTCTTTCTCTAAAATCTCTGAGGCCTGAGGCAGGGCTTTATTTAAATTATTTAATTCATCATTAACTGCGATGCGCAAAGCCTGGAAAACTTGGGTGGCTGGATTAATTTTTCTTCTCTGGTAAGTCCGGGGCGCAGCTTGAACAATTATTTCCACTAACTGATTAGTTGTTTTAATTGACTGCCTCTGTCTTTTCTGACAAATTAATCGAGCGATTCTTTGGGCATATCTTTCTTCTCCGTATTCTCGAAAAATTCTAATCAATTCTTCCTGCGGCCATTGATTAACTATCTCCTGAGCCGTTATTCCTTCTGGATGATAACGCATATCAAGTATTTCATCTTTTTGAAAAGAAAAACCCCTCCCGCTCTTTTCTATTTGCCAAGATGACATGCCTAAGTCAAAAAGAATTCCCTTGATTGATTCAAAATTATTCTGTTTGGCTATTTCTTTTAAATCAGCATAATTTCCTTGAACCAAAATCAATCTTGAATCAGATTTTCTTTGCTTTAAAATATTTGAAGTTTGTTCATCCCATTCAATTCCTAAAACTTTTCCGCTTGGCTTATTTTTTTCTAAAAGAATTAAACCATGACCAGCTAAGCCAATTGTGCAATCAATAAAGTTTTCTCCGGACTTGGGCTCTAAATATTCTAAAACTTCTTTTAAGAGAACCGGCTGATGCATATTACAAACCTAATTCACCTAATTTAGCCGCCAAATCGCCAACTTCTTTTTCAGCTCGCTGTCGATAGAGTTCCCATTTTTCTTCAGACCAAATCTCTAAACGATTATATAAACCAATAATCACCGCTTTCTTTTCTAAAAGGGCGTATTTTTTAAGATAATCCGGGATAAGAATTCTTCCCAGTCTATCAAATTTAACCGCCATAGCTCCAGCCAGCATCACTCTGGCAAAACTTCGCGCCTCAATCTGACTAGTTGGCAACTGACCCAACTTATTAGCCATATTTTCCCATTCTTTTAAAGAATAAAGAACTAAGCAGTTATCAATTCCCCGGGTAATAACCGCTCCTTGATTAAAAAAACGTCTAAACTTAACTGGAATAGCTAATCTCTTTTTAGTATCAAGTATATGTTTGAATTCACCAATCAACATAGTTTTCCACAATTTTATCTACTTATCCCCACTTTTATCCACATTTGATTACTTTATACCCATTGTAAGCTACTTCATTTCCCCT
>JBDRKH010000034.1:0-16191 GCA_043814195.1 Patescibacteria group bacterium | reverse complement strand
TAAATTTTTAATAGATAAATTCTAGAATGCTATGGCTTATCAAAAACAAGATTATCAAAAATATCGGGTTAAGTCGCCGGTTAAAAGCTTTCGCGATTTAGAAGTCTATCGTCAGACCACGCTTTTGTCTTCAGAGATTTTTAAATTAATTTTTGAAATTAAAAAGAAAAAGAAAAGCAAATATTTATTGGACGAATTTGAAATTCTCTATTCTTTAGCCAAATTAGTTCCTAAATTAACGGCTGAAAGTTATGGCGATAGATTTTCGGATAGAAATTTAGCTTACGGCAAATTAGAACAGGCCATGAGAGTAATCGCCAATATTGTGGCTAAAATAGATTTTATTGTTGAGGTGATTGAAGATAATGAAATTAAAGAAATACTTAATAAGATTTTAGCCAGATACCAGAAACAGAGAGTTAAGATAAATAATTTAAGGAGGGCTTGGTTAAGGGTTTATGATACAAAATAGCGTCATTTATCGCGATGGTCCGGAGTATCCGAGGTTATTGAAGAAAATAGGCAAGGAGGCGCCTAAGCAGTTATATTATAAGAGCTCATGTCCTGAATTTTCCTCGCGCTTTACCCTAAAGGGCTCCGACGCGTCT
Source organism: Patescibacteria group bacterium (assembly GCA_043814195.1). Lineage (GTDB taxonomy): Bacteria > Patescibacteriota > Minisyncoccia > Portnoybacterales > UBA2143 > JBDRKH01. Next base: position 15,583 of record JBDRKH010000034.1, on the reverse strand, counting down.
CGTAAAATTCAGGACACTCGCTCTTTTGGTCCGCGTAAAGAACCGAGCATCTTTGATAATTGTCTTGCCGTGGTGGGCAGCCGGAAATTAACCGGTTATGGCCGGCAAGCGGGAGAACAATTAGTCAGTCAAATCGCGGCGGCGGGCATTACCATAGTTTCCGGATTTATGTATGGAGGCGATGCTTTGGCTCATGAATCAGCGGTTAAAGCGGGCGGCCGGACTATCGCCGTAATGCCTTGCGGAATTGATTTAATCCATCCCGAACATCAGAAAAAGCTTTATCAGGAAATTTTGGACAACAACGGCTTGGTAATTTCCGAATACGAGGCCGAGATGCAGCCGGCCTTATGGACTTATCCGCAAAGAAACAGGATTGTGGCCGGGTTATGTCAGGCGCTTTTAGTTTTGGAAGCGGGCGAGAAAAGCGGTTCTTTGATTACCGCTAATTACGCCAAAAAGTTTAAAAGAAAAATTTTTGCTTTGCCCGGGCCGATTATTAGCAGTGTTTCCAAAGGAACTAATTTATTGATTAAGCAGGGTCTGGCCGAGCTCGTAACTGAAGCGGAGGATATTTTAAGATATTATCGTGAGTCAGAGTCTTTTGTCATTGCGAGCGAAGCGAAGCAATCTCGTGATAAGGACGGGATTGCCGCGTCCCCCGCAGTACTGCGGGGTCCTCGCAATGACAATAGCATAGACAAACAGATTCTTGAATTATTAGCCCGGGAGCCGTTGGGTATTGATGAGTTGTCGCGCGATTTGGGCATAACCAGTTCTGATTTGGGAGTTAAACTGTCGCTGATGGAGATGCGGGGAATGATAAGGCAGAGAGGGAATAAATATTATATTAAAAATTTAATGAAAATTAGAAATTAGAAATTAGAAATTATTAAAATCTCATGTTTACTAAAATCCCGTCGGTTCTCTATTCGGGTTTGGAAACATCATTGGTTGATGTAGAGGTTAATATTGCCAGCCGGGGTTTGCCTGGTTTTGAAATTGTCGGCTTGCCCAGCAAAGCGATTAGCGAAAGCCGGGAAAGAGTTAAGGCGGCCATTGTTAATTCCGGCCTAGAGTTTCCAGTCAACAAAATCATGGTTAATTTAGCGCCGGCCGATGTTCCCAAAGAAGGCTCTTTTTATGATTTGCCGATTGCTCTCGGAATCCTTTCGTCTTTGGCTGATTTTCCCATTCCGGAAAAATCGCTTTTTTACGGCGAGCTTTCTTTTGACGGCGCCTTGCGCCATACTAAAGGCGCTTTTCTTTTGGCTTTATTTGCCCGGGAATTCGGTTTTAAAAATATTTTTCTGCCCAGGGATTCAGCTAATGAGGCGGCTATTTTTTCCTCAATCAATGTTTATCCAGTAGGGCGGCTTTCTCAATTATTGGCTCATTTGCTGGGCCGCCAGAAAATTAAAAAAACCGGGACAATAAAAGAACCGCCGGTTGATTTTGAACAAGCCGAATTTGATATGAGGGAAGTTTTGGGCCAGGAGCAAGCCAAACGAGCCATAGAGATTGCCGCGGCCGGCGGGCATAATGCGATTATGATGGGCAGTCCCGGTTCAGGCAAGACTATGCTCGCCCGGGCCTTGCCCGGCATTCTTCCTTTATTAAGCGACCAAGAATCTCTGGAAGTAACCAAGATTTATTCAGTGAGCGGCCAGATTCCGCCCGGCGCCTCCATAATCAGAAAACGTTTTTTTAGAGCGCCTCATCATTCCGCTTCTTTGGCCGGTTTAATTGGCGGGGGGACTAATCCCCAGCCGGGCGAAATCAGTTTGGCTCATCGGGGAGTGCTTTTTTTGGATGAGTTCAATGAATTTCCCCGTTCGGTTTTGGAATCTTTGCGCCAGCCCCTAGAAGACGGAGTAGTGACTATTTCCCGGGTTAAGGCCAGAGTGAAATACCCAGCCCGGTTTATTTTGGTAGCTTCAGCCAACCCTTGTCCCTGCGGCTATCTGGACCATCCTAAAAAAGAGTGTAATTGTTCGCCCCGGGAAATCAGCCGGTACACTAAAAAAATTTCCGGTCCGATTTTGGACCGGATAGATTTACATATTAGAGTGCCGAGCGTTAATGTTAAAGACCTAGCTCAAGATCAAAGGGCGGCCAAATTTTTGGAAAGTTCAGCTATTATTAGAGAGCGGGTTTCTCAAGCCCGGCTGATTCAACAAAAAAGATTTAAAGACAGTTTAATTCAAAGCAATGCGGAAATGAGCAATAAAGAGATTAAAAAATATTGTGAGCTTTCTAAACAAGCGGAAGCAATACTTAATCAGGCGGCCATGGCTTTTCAGGTTTCAGCCCGGGCTTATTTTAAAATAATTAAAATCGCCCGGACCATTGCTGATTTGGCTGGACGGGAATCAATCAGACCCTCTGATATCGCCGAAGCTTTGCAGTACCGCCAGTAATAATTATTTGACTCGCGTTTTGATTTTTTTGAGCGCTTTAGCCCAAAGGGCGCCCTACGCGCCTCAAAAAAACCAAAAGCGCTCGTCAAATTACTCTTTATGTCTAAGAAAGATCAAACTTGGAAAATAGGGGAGGGGGCGGCTAAAGAATATTTAGAGAATAAGGGATACGAAATTATAGAGCGGAATTATCGGACTAGATATTTGGAAATTGATTTAGTGGCCCAAAAAGACAATGTTTTGGCGTTGGTGGAGGTAAGAACCAAAACAAGCGGGGATTTTGTCACCCCGGAGGAATCAATTACTCCCAAAAAGCTTAAAAAACTTTATTGGAACGCCGAAGCTTATGTGTCGGCTAAAAAATGGAAGGGAGATTATCGAGTGGACGCAATCTGTATAGAATTAGGTTTAGATGATAAAATCAAGAGATTAGAACATTATCAGGGAATATAGTTGTCCACTTTTATTAAATAGAGAAACATAGTATAATTAAAAAATAATCAGTCGTCTTTAACGGAGAAAGTTATAAGTGCAGCTTCTAACTTATTAAGAGTGCAGCTCTTAATTCTCCGGAGAGAATGATTTAAAACAATATGCGTAAAATAGTCAATTTCTTGATTAAATTTCCAATTTATGCGCTTGTTTTTTTAATGCCTCTTTTTTGGCTGCCTTGGACAATTGAGGTCTATGAATTTAACAAGCAGTATTTATTGGTCTTTTTAGTTGCCGTGGCTTTTTTGGCCTGGTTGGCTAAATTGGTTATTGTTCGTAAAAAACTTTATTTGCGCCGGACCGCCTTAGATGTCTGGATTTTGGTTTTTATGGCGATTATGATTTTAAGCGCGGTTTTTTCGATTGATTCAATCAGTTCTTGGCTTGGTTTTTACGGCCGATTTTCCGATTCGGTTATCAGTATTTTAGCTTTGACGGTCATGTATTTTGTGGTGGTTAATAATATGAAAGCAGGAGCTAAGACAACCTGGGGCGTTTCCCCGAAAAGCATTTACCGACTCTTGATGCTGTCCGGCTGGATAGTTGTAATCACCGCTTATTTATCTGTCTTTAATATTTGGAGCAAAATACCGGGTTTGTCCCAAGTGATGTATTCCCGTTCTTTTAATCCGGCGAGCGGGTCTCTGGAGGGTTTGGCTATTTTTCTGGTAATGGCTGTATGTTTGATAGTTGGTTTAATTCTGAACCAATCCTCAACTAAGAAAATAGGCATTAGTTTAAAAGTTCTTTTTTTGCTGTTTTCTTTGATTTTGCTGATTCTGATTAATTTTCAGCCGGCCTGGATTGTTTTGGGAATGACCATGCTGATTTTGCTGGTTATGGCTTTTTGGACAAGAATATTCAGAGAAAGGGTTAATTTGTTGGCTTTCCCGATAATTTTACTGCTCATCGCCGGATTTTATTGGTTTGGCTTGCCGGCTAAGATCGGATTTTTGAACGATCTGGACCAGTCGCTTCCTTTGCCTCAAGAACTGATTCTTGATTCAGAAACAGCCCGAACCGTGGCTTGGCAAAGTTTAAAGAACTATCCGATTTTGGGTTCTGGTCCAGGCACTTATTTAGCTGATTTTGTTAAGTTTAAACCAATAGAGTTTAATGATTCGGAATTTTGGAATGTTCGGTTTGACCGCAGTTCAAGCTATTTAATGGAAATGCTCGGAACAGCCGGTATTTTAGGGATAATCTCTTATATTATGATTTGGGGTGTATTTTTGCTGATTGGCCTAGTTTTTTTGAGCCGCAAGCGGTTAAGGGCTATAATTGGCAGCTATCCGATATCGGATGAACGCCATCCGATATCAATTTTTCCTCTAATTTTGGCTTGGTTATCGCTTTTGATAGCTCAATTCGTCTATATTCAAAATACAGTCCTGTCTTTCTATTTTTGGTTGTTTATTGCTTTGGGAATAGTAATTTGGCAGGGCATTCGGAATCATCCCTTTAAGAAAATCGTCTTTTCTTTTGAAAAAATGCCTGAAGTCGGCTTAGTTATGAATGTGATTTTGCTGATTCTGCTTTTTGCTCTGGCCGGATTTTTCTATTTAGGCGGCAGATTCTATTATGCGGAGCTTAATTTCCTGAAACCAGCGGAAACCAACGAACAATTAGTGGCTAAAATAGAAAAAAGCGCGATTTTGAACAATTACCGGCAAACTTATCGCCGGGCTTTGTCTCAAGCATATTTGATTAATGCTTGGGAACAGGCCAATAAGCCGGAACAAGAGCAGGATATCCAGCTTTTGCAGGCGTTAGCGGCTGGCTCTATCCAGCAGGCGCGTTTAGCTGTTTCTTTGGCGCCTAATTCTGTATTGGTCTGGGAAAATCTGGGCGCAATTTATCGCGATTCGCGCGGTTTAGTGGGCGGGACTATCCCATTTGCTTTGGATTCTTTTGCTAAAGCAGACGAATTAGAACCGAATAACCCGTTTTTCTATCGTGAACGCTGTCGTTTGAATTTAATCAGCGAACAAAGGGACTGGGATGAGACAATTGGTTATTGCCAGCGGGCCGTGGAATTAAAGGATAATTATCTTGATGCTCATATTCAACTAGCCCTGGCTTTTGAGCAAAAAGGCGATTTACTGGAAGCTCTCAATAGAATTAATGGAACTCTCAATAAATTAAGAGGCGTTAGTTTTCAGCGCGGCTCTGAATTTGCCGGCGCCGCCACGGAAATATATTTTCAGGCCGGACGCCTGCAATTTAATCTGAATAATATCAATGAGGCAATCAGAATGTTTGAGCAGGCGGTGATTATTACTCCCCAATACGCCAATGGCCGCTATGCTCTGGCTCTTTCTTACGAAACAGCCAAGCGATTGGAAGACGCTCTGATTCAATATCAGATTCTTGGTCAGATGGTGCCGGACAATCAGGATATTCAGGCTAAAATCCAGCAGCTTTCCGGAACAGCCAATCCGGCCAGCGGGGAATAGTATTGACATTTTTTGCTGATTGTTTATACTTAATTAAAGTAGTCGTATTTTTTTTGGTACTATAATTAATCGGTAACCAAAATTTAAATAGAGAAAGACCCCTTTCTAAAGAATGGGAAGGGTTTGTTTTTATGTCTAACTTGGTTCGGTTTCAACAGAAGAATAAATTTGCGGCTGGCCAAGGTCATTTTGAACTGCCTGATTTAATTGAACTCCAGAAAAAATCTTATCAATGGTTTTGGGAAAAGGGTTTGCGGGAGCTTTTTAATGAATTTTCACCTATCTGCCCCTGGGGTAATAAGGATTTAGAACTTAATTTTTTAGACTATCGCTTAGAAGAGCATAAATATAATGAAGTTGAAGCCAAAGCTCATAATGTTTCTTATGAGGCTCCTTTGTATTGCCGGGTTAAATTAACTGACCGTAAAAATAAACAGGAGAAAGAGCAGGATATTTTTCTAGGTGATTTTCCCCTAATGACCCAACGGGGAACTTTTATCGTTAATGCGGTAGAACGAGTAGTTATTTCCCAATTAATCAGGTCGTCAGGGGTCTTTTTTACTTCTCATTTCTCCAAAGGCGAGCAATTATTCGGAGCCAAAGTAATTCCCAATCGGGGCGCTTGGCTGGAGTTTGAGACTGATTCAGACGGAACCATCAGCGTAAAAATTGACCGAAAAAGAAAGATGCCGGCCACTTCGGTTTTGAGGGCTTTTGCCGCTTTGGAAAAAAATGGGGAAAACAAAGACGAAGCTTTGACCGCAGAACAAATCAAAAAGTTTTTTGCCGATATTAATAAAGGTGAAACTGATTATATTGAAATCACTTTGTCTAAGGATGCTGCCCGAACCGCCGGTGAGTCATTTGTTGAGATTTACAAACGGATTCGACCGGGCGATTTAGCGACTGAAGACAATGCCCGGAGTTTTATTGAAGCAATGCTTTCTTCTGAGCGATATGATTTAGGCGAAGTTGGCCGTTGGAAAATGAATCAGCGTCTGGCTGATGTTAAAGGTTATCAAATTGAGGAAAAAATTACTCCGGAGAACAGAGTCTTGAGAGTTAATGATTTGGCGGCAATTATTAAGGAAATTATCAATTTGAATAATAATCCTTTGGCTAAGCCTGATGACATTGACCATTTAGGCAATCGGCGAGTCCGTTCTTTGGGCGAGCTTTTGCAGATTAAATTAAGAACTGGTTTGGCTCGGACCGAAAGAATTATCCGGGACCGCATGTCTACTTTGGAACCGCAGGATTTAATGCCCGGCCAGCTGATTAATGCCCGGCCTTTTATTGCCGCGGTCAAGGAATTTTTCGCTTCTTCCCAGCTTTCTCAATTTATGGACCAGCATAATCCTTTGGCTGAATTAGAGCATAAACGGCGTTTATCAGCTATGGGGCCGGGCGGCTTAACTCGGGAGCGGGCCGGGTTTGAAGTGCGCGATGTTCATTCCAGTCACTATGGCCGGATTTGTCCGATTGAAACGCCTGAAGGTCCCAATATTGGCTTGGTTGGTCATTTGGCTTGCTGCGCTCACTTAAATGATTACGGATTTATCGAAACGCCTTATCGCCGAGTTAAAAATGGCCGGGTGACTAAAGAAATTGTTTATCTTAATGCTTCAAAAGAGGAGAAATACAATATTGCTCATGCCGGCGTGGCGGTTGACGCTAAAGGCAATCTTTTAGATAAAGAAATAGAGGCCAGAGTCCATGGCGAGCCTAGCACGGTCAATCGAAGCAAAGTTGATTTGATTGACGTTATTCCCCAGCAGCCAATCAGCGTAGCGGCCGCTTTAATTCCTTTTTTGGAACATGATGATTCTAACCGAGCTTTAATGGGTTCTAATATGCAGCGGCAAGCCGTCGCTTGCGTTAGGCCCGAAGCGCCTTTGGTGGGCACGGGCATGGAAAGGCGGGCGGCCAAAGATTCCGGGCAAGTGGTGGTCGCCCAAGAAGATGGACGGGTTGAATCAGTTGACGCTAATCGAATTGTCATTGCGAGCAAAGCGAAGCAATCTCGCGGAAAGAACGGGATTGCCGCGTCGCCTTCGGCTTCTCGCAATGACAAACCAAAAGAATATTTACTTCGTTCTTTTGTCCGGACCAATCAATATACTTCTATTTGCCAGCGGCCTTTAGTCAGAAAAGGGCAAAGAGTTAAAAAGGGCGATATTCTGGCTGACGGCGCCGCCACCGACAATGGCCGTTTGGCTTTAGGTCAGAACTTATTGGTTGCTTTTATGTCTCTGCGGGGCGGTAATTTTGAGGACGCGATTATTCTTTCGGAAAAATTAGTCAGAGATGACCGCTATACCTCTATTCATATAGAGAGTTTTGATTGCGATGTTCGGGAGACTAAGTTGGGTCCGGAAGTAACCACCCCTGATATTCCTAATGTAGGCGAAGAGAGATTAAAGGATTTGGATGAAGAGGGAATTGTCCGGATTGGCGCGGAAGTCGGGCCTAATGATATTTTGGCGGGCAAGATTTCGCCTAAAGGCGAAACTGACTTGACGGCTGAAGAAAGATTGCTCCAAGCGATTTTTGGCGAAAAAGCGCGCGATGTCAAAGATAGTTCCCGGCGCATGCCTCATGGCAAGCGCGGTCGGGTAGTCGGTATTCAGGTTTTTTCCCGCGACAAAGGCGATAAATTGCCCAGCGGAGTGATTAAAAGTATTCATGTGGAGGTTGCCCAATTGCGCAAAATTTCCGTGGGCGATAAATTAGCCGGCCGCCACGGCAACAAGGGAGTGATTGCCAAAATTCTGCCTGAAGAAGATCTGCCTTATTTGGCTGATGGCCGGCCGGTTGATATTGTGCTTAATCCTTTGGGCGTGGCTTCTCGAATGAATATTGGTCAGATTTTAGAAACCCATTTGGGCTGGGCCGCTCATAATTTAAATTATCAGGTAATCAGCCCTTCTTTGGCCGGGGTAAGCGAGGAAGAAATCAGGCAGGAATTGGTCAAGGCCGGTTTGCCGGAAACCGGCAAGGTGATTCTTTACGATGGGCGTAATGGCGAGCCCTTTGAACAGCCAATCACTGTAGGTTATATTTATGTGATGAAGCTTTTACATCTGGTTGAGGATAAGATTCATATGCGTTCAGTCGGTCCTTATTCTTTGATTACCCAGCAGCCCTTAGGCGGCAAAGCCCAGTTTGGCGGACAGCGGTTCGGAGAAATGGAAGTATGGGCTTTGGAAGGATACGGGGCAGCTTATACTTTACAGGAAATGCTAACCTTTAAGTCGGATGATGTGATAGGCCGGGCTAATGCTTATGATTCAATTATCCGGGGCAAGAAAATTCAGGCGCCCAATATTCCGGCTTCTTTTAATGTTTTAGTCAATGAATTGAAAGCATTGGGGTTGAATGTGGAATTAGTGGAGAAATAATTTGTAATTTATTTTTTTTATGTCTACTAAGGTATCAGATTTTAAGGCAATTATTTTAAAACTGGCTTCGCCCAAGGAGATTTTGGATTGGTCTTATGGCGAAGTGACTAAGCCGGAAACCATTAATTACCGGACTCAACGGGCGGAGAAAGATGGTTTATTCTGCGAGAAGATTTTTGGTCCGGAAAAAGATTGGGAATGTTATTGCGGCAAATATCGTCGGATTCGCTATAAGGGAATTATCTGCGATAAGTGCGGCGTGGAAGTAACCCGGTCAATTGTCCGGCGCGAACGAATGGGCCATATTGGCTTGGCTGTGCCGGTTTCTCATATCTGGTTTTTGCGGGGCGTGCCTTCAAAAATGGGCTTGATTTTGGACCATTCGGTTCAGGAGCTGGAAAAAGTAATCTATTTTGCCGGCTATATTATCACCAAGATTAATGAATCAGAGCGGACACGGGTAATTGGGGAAATTCAAAAAGAATACAAAGCCAAGTTAAAAATTAAGAAATTAACCGATGCCGAGAAACTGGCTTTGAAAAGAAGACGGGACGAGGCAATTCGTCAGGTTCGCTCTCTTTATCTTCACCAGATTCTTTTCGAATTGGAATATCGCGATTTGAGTCTGAAGTACAGCCAGGTTTTCGAGGCAGGCGCCGGCGCAGAAACTTTACGCCAGATTTTTGAAGGGATTAATCTGGAAGCTTTAACTAAAGAATTAACTGACCAGGATAAGAGGGCTACACCGGCCATTAGCCGTAAATTGCAAAAGCGGCTTCGTTTAATACAAGGAATGATTCGGGCTGAAATAAGGCCGGAATGGGTCTTTTTGACGGTTTTGCCGGTTTTGCCGCCTGATTTAAGGCCTATGGTTCAGTTGGATGGCGGCCGCTACGCAACTTCTGATGTTAATGATTTGTATCGCCGGGTAATTAACCGGAATAACCGGCTTAAGCGGCTGATTGAATTAAAAGCGCCGGAAGTAATTTGCCGGAACGAAAAACGGATGCTTCAGGAAGCGGTTGACGCTTTGATTGATAATAGTTCCCGGCGGGGACAAGTCATGGTGGCCGCTTCAACCGGCCAGAAGCGGGTGCTTAAATCTTTGGCTGATATGCTTAAGGGCAAGCAGGGGCGTTTTCGCCAGAATCTTTTGGGCAAGCGAGTTGATTACTCGGGCCGGTCGGTAATTGTCGTCGGACCGGAATTGAAACTGCATCAGTGCGGCTTGCCTAAATACATGGCTTTGGAATTATTTAAGCCCTTTGTTATCAATAAATTAGTGGAACAAGGTCTGGCTCATAATGTCAGGGGGGCCGGACGGTTGATTGAAGAAGAAATAGATGAAGTTTGGGCGATTTTAGAAGGAGTGACTAAAAACAGATATGTGCTTTTGAACCGGGCGCCTACTTTGCATCGGTTGGGCATTCAGGCTTTCCAACCGGTCTTGGTTGAAGGAAATGCGATTCAGCTTCACCCGATTGTTTGTCGGGCTTTTAACGCTGACTTTGACGGCGACCAAATGGCCGTTCATTTGCCCTTAAGCGAAGAAGCCCAGACTGAAGCCAAGGAAATTATGCTTTCAGCTGATAATCTGCTTAAGCCAGCCACCGGCGAGCCAGTGGCTATTCCTACTCAAGATATGGTTTTAGGCTGTTATTGGATGACTAAAATTGAAGATGGTTTGCCGGGCGAAGGTAAAGTTTTAAGCAGTTTTGACGAAGCTCTTTTAGCCAAGCATTTTGGCGTGGTTCATTTGAAAGCCCGGATTAAAATACGCCTGTCAGATAAATATAAAGACAATAAGATAGAGGGGATAGACGAACATGGCTTGGTAGAAACTTCGGTCGGCCGGATTATTTTCAACGAACCCTTGCCGGCTCAAATCGGCTTTATTAACCAAACCATGAAATCGAGCGATTTGCGCAAATTAATTTCCCAAATAATTGATAAGTTTGGCATTAAAGAAGCGGCTTCGGCCCTGGATAGGATTAAGCGAATGGGCTTTAAGTATGCGACCGATTCGGGCATTAGCTGGGGAATGGGCGATATTCAGATTCCTCAAGAAAAGAAGCAATGGCTCAAAGAAGCCCATCAGGAATTAGAGCAGGTTCAGGAGCAGTATGATAACGGTTTATTAACCGATGAAGAGAGAAAAACCAGAGTAATTGGAATTTGGTTGAGAGTCCAGAATAAGATTGCCGAAAGAGCGCCTCAAGTTTTAGACCCCAAGGGTCCGATTTTCAGTATTTTTGATTCTAAAGCGCGCGGCTCTCTGGAACAATTAAGGCAGATGAGCGGGATTAAGGGATTGGTGGTTAATCCTTCAGGCGAGATTATTGAGTTGCCGGTCAGAAGTTCTTACAAAGAAGGGTTCAGCGTTTTGGAATACTTTATTTCTACCCACGGGGGCCGGAAAGGTTTGGCTGACACCGCTTTAAAGACTGCCACCGCCGGCTATTTGACTCGACGGCTGGTTGATGTTTGTCAGGATATTGTGGTTCGTCAGGAAGATTGCAATGACAAAAAAGGCATTTATATTTACCGGGAAGACGAGGAAGATATGGGCAATTCTTTAGCTACTCGGATTACTGGCCGGGTGGCGCTAGAAAAAATTCTTGCGCCTTCTGTCATTGCGAGCGAAGCGAAGCAATCTCGTAGAAAGAACGGGATTGCCGCGTCGCCTTCCGCTCCTCGCAATGACAAAAGCGAAGTTTTGGCCAAGCCAGGCCAGTTGATTGACAAAGAAACTGCCCGGAAAATAGATGAAGCGGGAATAGATAAGGTCAGAGTTCGTTCAGTTATTACCTGCCAATCAACCGATGGAATTTGTCAAAAATGTTATGGCTATGATTTGGGCCGGAATGAATTAATTAAACTGGGTCAGGCGGTTGGGATTGTTACCGCCCAGGCAATTGGCGAGCCAGGCACGCAGTTGACTTTGAGAACTTTTCACACAGGCGGCACCGCTGGCGGCGGAGATATTACCCAGGGTTTGCCTCGGGTTGACGAGCTTTTTGAAGCCAGAGCGCCTAAGGGCCGGACAGTTATTTCTGAAGTTGATGGTCAGGTTAAAGAAATTATTGAAAAACCTGGCCAGAGAATTATTCGGATTGAGGTTAATGTCATTGCGAGGAGCCGCCGGCGGCGCGGCAATGACAAAAGAAAGAAAAAAATTATTGAATACAGTCTCCCGGCTGGCTTGGTTTTGCGGGTGGGCAAAGGCGATTTAATCAGCCAGGGCCAACCCTTATGCGAAGGAAACATTGATTTGAAAGAATTATATAAAGTGGCTGGCCAGGAAGTAGTTCAGCGCTATATTATCAGAGAAGTCCAGAAAATCTACACTTTTGCCGGAGAGAATATCAGCGATAAGCATATTGAGATGGTTATCCGTCAAATGTTTTCCAGGGTAAAAGTTAAAACTCCAGGCAGCACCAATTTTTTGGCCGGTCAGATGACTGAAAAAAGTATTTTTATGAAAGAAAATAATCGGGCGGCCAAGAAAAAAGGCGCGTTGGCGATTGGCCAGATCTTGCTTTTGGGAATCACTAAGGTTTCTTTGACCACCGAAAGTTTCCTGTCGGCTGCTTCTTTTCAGGAAACAGCCCGGGTTTTGATTGACGCCAGCATTGCCGGCAAAAAAGACCAGCTCAAGGGATTGAAAGAAAACATAATTATTGGTAAACTAATACCAGCGGGAACAGGGTACATTAAATAAATTTTCAATTTTCAATTTTCAATGAATTTCCAATTTTTAAATGATCATTGATAATTGGTTATTGATTGATAATTGGGTTATTGATCATTGATTATTTTTTCAGCTGTGATTAAAAAGAAAAAATCCCTTAAGAAAAAAATAAAGAATGAGGAGAAAACTAAGGTCAAGAAAGCTTCCCTTTGTTCTGAAACCAAAAAGGGGATTCTGGCGATAGTTTTTTTTACTTTAGCTATTTTGAGCGCTTTGAGTTTTTTTAACGGAGCTGGTATTTTAGGCCGGTATTTTTTGAAAATCAGCCGCTTGTTTTTCGGCCAGGGTTTTTTCTTTGTTTCTATTAGTTTGTTTTTGATTGGTCTGGCAATTATTCTGCCCCGTTTTAATAAAGCAAAGATTAAAAGCCGGCCAATTTATCGGGCTATTTTCATTGGCATTATTCTTTTTATTTTCAGCATTTTGGGTATTTTCCATATTATCGGCCCAGAAGAAAAAAGCGGCGGCTGGCTCGGTTTGATAATTGGCTATGCTTCGCTTAATTTTTTGGGCTTTTGGGCCAGTTTGATAGTTTTATTAGCCCTTTTAATTATTTCTATTTTAATTATTTTCAATATTTCCTTGTGGCCGGTTAAAAAACAAAGCGAACTAGAGCCGATTATCGCTTCTTCTGATGAAAAAGAAACAGCGGCTAAAGAAAAAATCGGTCTTTGGGGAAGGTTAAAGCAAAAAGCCGGCCCAGAAGAAACTCCGGCTAAAAGCGATCATTTTTTGGGTCGGACAGAACCGATTGACGGAAAAAAAGCAATCGGAGCAGGAAGTCTGGCCGGAACAGCCAAACCTAAGCTGGCTTTAGCTAAAAAAAGAGGTGATTTTAAACTGCCTAAGCTTGATTTTTTGGAAAAAGACCAGGGCAAGCCAACCAGCGGCGACATTAAAGCGAACATCAATATTATTAAGCGGACTTTGGGGAATTTCGGCATTGAAGTGGAAATGGCTGAAGTTAATGTTGGTCCGACTGTCACTCAATATACTCTAAGACCAGCCCAGGGGATGAAATTAGCTAAAATCACGGCTCTGCAGAATGATTTGGCTTTGGCTTTGGCCGCCCATCCTTTGAGAATCGAAGCGCCTATTCCCGGCCGTTCTTTGGTTGGCATTGAAATTCCCAATAAGACAATGGTCATGGTGCGCCTGCGTTCGCTTTTGGAAAGGCCGAGCTTTCAGGAATCAACTGAATCGCTTACTTTTGCTTTGGGTCGAGATGTGGCCGGCAATCCGATTTTTGCCGAATTATCCCGGATGCCCCATTTGTTAGTGGCTGGCGCAACCGGCGCCGGCAAGACCATCGCTTTAAATAATTTGATTATCAGCTTGCTTTACCGAAATACGCCGGCTGATATGAAATTAATCTTGATTGACCCTAAACGGGTAGAATTGACTGCTTACAATTCTATTCCTCACTTATTAACTCCGGTCATTACCAGGCCTGATAAGGCCGTGGGCGCTCTGCGCTGGGCCGTTAGCGAAATGGAGCGGCGTTTTGGCGTTCTCCAAGAGTCGGGCAAGCGGGACATCGGCGGTTATAACAAAGATATTCCCGAAGACCAGCTTCCTTATATTATCGTCATTATTGATGAGCTGGCTGATTTAATGGCTACTTTTGGCCGAGAGGTGGAAGCAGCCGTGGTTCGTTTGGCTCAAATGGCCCGGGCCGTCGGGATTCATTTGGTTGTTTCTACTCAACGGCCTTCAGTTGAGGTGATTACCGGCTTAATCAAAGCCAATATTACTTCAAGAATGGCTTTTCAGGTGGCGTCTCAAGTTGATTCCCGGACTATTTTGGATATGGCTGGCGCGGAAAAGCTCTTAGGCAACGGAGATATGCTTTTCTTAGCCGGTAATTCAACTAAGCCGCGCCGGGTTCAAGGCGGTTTTGTTTCTGATAGGGAAATTAGAAAGGTGACTGATTATTTAAAGTCAATCAGCCAGCCGGATTATCAAGAAGAATTGGCTGGCGGTTCAGCTCTTCGGACCGAAATCGGCGCTGGTTTTACATTTGGGAGCGGGGAAGGCGATGACGAACTTTTGCCTGAAGCCAAGGGATTGGTAATTCAGGCAGGCAAAGCTTCAGCTTCTCTATTACAGCGCCGGTTAAGAGTGGGTTATGCTCGGGCGGCCCGTTTATTGGATATTCTTGAAGAACAAGGCGTGGTTGGGCCGGCTGATGGGGCTAAGCCGCGAGAAGTTTTTATTGACGAAGGCGCAGAAAGAGAAATATGATTAAAAAGAAAGAAACGGAGAGTCAAAATGATAAGGTCAAAATATTAGAAGCCACGGTTGATGAAATTAGGGGGCGGTTTGGCGACGGCTCAATTATGAAATTGGGCGAAGCCCGGCACGTTGATGTTGATGCGATTCCCACTGGCTCTATTTCTTTGGATATTGCTTTGGGCGTGGGCGGTATGCCTAAGGGACGGATTGTTGAAGTTTATGGTCCGGAATCAGGCGGCAAAACCACTTTGGCCCTTCATGTGGTAGCTGAAGCGCAAAAGCGAGGCGGTCTGGCGGCTTTTATTGACGCCGAGCACGCTTTGGACCCGGAATATGCCAAGCGTTTGGGAGTAAGAATTAATGATTTGTTGATTTCCCAGCCCGATACCGGCGAGCAGGCCTTGGAGATTTTGGAAAGCTTAGTTAAATCCGGGGTAGTTGATGTAGTGGTGGTTGATTCAGTGGCCGCTTTGACGCCGCGGGCGGAGATTGAAGGGGAAATGGGACAGCATCATATTGGTCTGCAGGCGCGTTTGATGTCGCAAGCCCTTAGAAAACTTACCGCGATTACCGCCAAAAGCGAAACTACGATTATTTTCATTAATCAGATTCGGATAAAGATAGGAATTATGTTCGGCAATCCCGAAGAAACGCCGGGCGGCAAAGCATTGAAGTTTTATTCTTCAGTCCGCTTGGAACTGCGGCGGTCAGCCCAGATTAAGCAGGGCGAGCAGATTATCGGCAATCGGATTAAAGCCAAGGTGGTTAAAAATAAGGTGGCCCCGCCTTTTCGCCAGACCGAATTTGATATTTTTTACAACGAAGGGA
>JBDRKH010000033.1:0-4049 GCA_043814195.1 Patescibacteria group bacterium | reverse complement strand
TTAACCTGCCGGGCCGCCCAAGTAGAATTAGACCCCTTGCCCGCCAACTCGCCCGCAATCTCCTGGGGGTGAATTGTAATCAAAAATTTATAAAATCGGTCAGCAAATTCTTTTTTAATCGCCTGAGCTGTTCTTTCGCCTGTTTGACCAACCCGCTCTTCAGTCGCCAAAACTATAATCATTTTATCTTTGGGATAATCAGAATCAATAATCGCTTGAAAACAGGCCTGAATTACGCTTAATGGCTCCTTGTAAAAAGGTAGGATAATCAAATGGTAAATATTTTGCCAATTTTTCTTAGGGCTCCGCTGTTTTAGTAATTTTAGTTTTTCAATCCAATCAATCGCCATTTGTTTTTTCATTCGGAGATAACCGGAACGCAGATGAAAAGACAAATAGATTGTCTTTAAGAGCCAGTAGACGTCAAAGATGATAATAAAAATGGCAACCCAAATTGGTTTGAGCCCGGATAGAAAAATCACCCCCAAAAGAGTCAGCCAAGCCAAAGCTCCGGGCAGAATCTCAAAAGCCCGATAGATTCTTCTTTCTTTCGGGCTTTTTAAATCGCTGGCCTTGCTTAATTTCAGATAATATTTATCTTTGGGAAGCATATTTGGGTAGCCCCACGGGGAGTCGAACCCCGGTTGCCGGCTTGAAAAGCCGATGTCCTAACCATTAGACGATGGGGCCAGCCTTCGCTAAAGCTACGGCTTGGCAAGCCATATCTTGTAATATAATACATCCCAAGCTATGATTTGTAAAGTATGATTATCCTTGGCATTGAAACATCTTGCGATGATACCGGCATAGCTCTGGTTGAATTTGGTCAACGAAAGTGCCTGGTTCTTTCTAATGTAGTTTCCTCCCAGATTAAAATCCACGCGCCTTTTGGCGGAATAGTGCCTAATTTGGCTGCCCGGGCTCATCTTAAAAACATTGAACCCTGCCTTAAACAAGCCTTGAAACAGGCCGGGCATCCGAAAATTGATTTGATTGCCGTGACTAAAGGACCTGGTTTAATTCCTTCGCTTTTGGTCGGAGTTAATTTTGCCAAAGCCCTGGCTTATCAATGGCAAAAGCCGATTATGGGCATTAATCATATTGAAGGACATATTTACGCTAATTGGCTAAAACCCGGAACCTTGAATTTCCCTGCTTTATGCTTAGTTGTTTCAGGCGGGCATACTCAATTAGTTCTAATGAAAGGCCATAGTAAGTATCAATTATTAGGCGAAACGCGGGATGATGCGGCCGGCGAGGCTTTTGATAAAGTAGCTAAATTGCTCAATCTCGGCTATCCGGGCGGCCCAATTATTTCCCAACGCGCTCAAAAAGGCAATCCCGGAGCTTTTGACTTGCCCCGGCCCATGATTA
This sequence comes from Patescibacteria group bacterium, assembly GCA_043814195.1. GTDB lineage: Bacteria > Patescibacteriota > Minisyncoccia > Portnoybacterales > UBA2143 > JBDRKH01. The sequence goes on along the minus strand of JBDRKH010000033.1, from coordinate 2,675 downwards.
ATCACAAAAATTATGATTTTTCTTTTTCCGGATTAAAAACTGCCGTGCTTTACCAAGTCAGAAAACAGAAGCGGCTTTCGGAAAAATATATTAATAATATGGCCGCGTCCTTCCAACAGGCGGTAATTGATGTTTTAGTCAAAAAAACAATCCGAGCTGACCGAGAATTCAAAGCCAAAACCGTACTTGTTTCCGGCGGAGTAGCCGCTAATCAGGAATTGCGCCGACAAATAGAGCAAGCCGTAAAAAAAGAATTGCCCCGAGCCCAATTCCGAATACCGGAAATTAAATTCTGCACTGACAACGCGGCCATGATTGCCTGCGCCGCTGGATATAAGAAACAAAAAAGAAATTGGCAACAAATACAGACGGATGCCAATTTAAAGCTGGTTGCCTAAAACAATAATTTTTGTTATATATTAAAGTACTATGAAAGAACTCCCTAAAACCTATAACCCTCAAGAAATTGAAACTAAAATTTACCGCGCCTGGGAAAAATCGGGCTTTTTTAATCCTGATAAGCTGCCGGTTCAAAAAACCGCCAAGAACTATACGATTGTCATTCCCCCGCCCAATATTACCGGCGAACTGCACATAGGACATGCTTTAAATAATACGATTCAGGATATTCTGATTCGCTGGAAAAGGATGCAGGGCTATCAGGCGCTTTGGGTTCCGGGCACTGACCACGCAGGTATTGCCACCCAGAATGTAGTAGAAAAAGATTTAAAAAAACAAGGCCTAACCCGCCATGATTTAGGCCGGAAAAAATTCCTGGAAAGAGTCTGGGCTTGGCGCAAAAAATACGGCGATTTGATTTTAGAACAATTGAAAAAACTGGGCTGTTCCTGCGACTGGTCGCGCGCCGCTTTTACCATGGACCCCGGGTACCAAAAAGCGGTTGAGCAAACCTTTCTCCACTACTATAAAAAGGGCTGGATTTACAAAGGAGAAAGAATGGTTAATTGGTGTCCGCGCTGTCAGACCAGCTTGTCTGATTTGGAACTGGAATACAAAGAAGAAAAATCACATCTTTGGTATATTAAATATCCTCTGGTCAACGGCCAAGGCCATATTATTGTCGCTACCACCCGGCCAGAAACCATGCTCGGCGATACGGCTGTGGCGGTTCACCCCGATGACAAAAGATACAAGAATCTAATTGGCAAAAAAGTAAATCTGCCTTTAACTGACCGGAAAATCCCGATTATCGCCGATAAAGAAGTTTCTTTGGAATTCGGCACCGGCGCGGTCAAGATTACCCCGGCCCATTCGCCAATTGATATTGAAATCGGCCAAAGACATCATTTAGAATCAATCCAAGTTATCAGCGACAAAGGCCGGATGACCAAACAAGCCGGCAAGGACTTTGCCAGCCTCTCAATTTTAGATGCTCGGAAAAAAGTGGTTGAAGAATTAAAAGAGCAAGGGCTTTTGGGAAAAATTGAAGATTATCTTCACCAGGCTCCCCACTGCTATCGCTGTGATAACATGATTGAACCGCTGATTAGTCTTCAGTGGTTTGTCAAAATGGACAAATTAGCCAAAACGGCGATTAAGGCGGTAAAATCCGGTCAAATCAAATTCCATCCCAAGCGCTGGGAAAAAGTCTATTTTGACTGGCTCAATAATATTAAAGATTGGTGTATTTCCCGCCAGATTTGGTGGGGCCATAAAATCCCTCTGGAAGGCGAAACTGATGTTTTGGACACTTGGTTTTCTTCAGCCCTCTGGCCCTTGGCCACCTTGGGCTGGCCCAAGAAAACCAAAGATTTAAAGGAATATTATCCGACTGACACTTTAAGTACGGCCCGGGACATTATTAATCTCTGGGTCGCCCGAATGATTTTTTCTGGCTTGGAATTAGTCAAAAAAATCCCTTTTAAAGATGTTTTTATTCATCCAACTATTTTTAATAAACAAGGTAAGCGAATGAGTAAATCCTTAGGCACTGGAGTCGACCCCTTGAATCTGATTAAAGAATTTGGAGCAGACGCGACTCGTTTTGGCTTGGCTTATCAGGTATTGCAAAGTCAGGATATTCGCTTTTCTGAAGAAAATATTTTAATGGGCAAAAAATTCGCCAATAAAATTTGGAACGCTTCGAGATTCGTCCTAATGGTCATTGCGAGCGGAGCGAAGCAATCTCGCAGAAAGAACGGGATTGCCGCGTCGCCTTCGGCTCCTCGCAATGACAGACTAACTGCGGCTGACAAAAAAATCCTTAAGCAATTAAAAAGCACGATTCAGAAAATGACGGCTGATTTGGAAAAATTTAGATTTGGCCAGGCCGCTCATCTGATTTATGATTTTTTTTGGCGTGATTTCTGCGATAAATATATTGAGCAAGCTAAATCCGAAATCCGAAATCCGAAATCCGAAACGAAAAATGTATTATCCTATGTCTTGTTAACTTCTCTCAAACTGCTTCATCCTTTTATGCCTTTTGTCACTGAATCAATTTACCAAAAACTGCCTTTTAAAGAAAAACAATTCTTAATGATTGAGGACTGGCCTAAATAATGCGTTATTTTTTCTACATTCTCCTTGGCCTCTTGCCCAGCTTTATCTGGCTAAGTTTTTATTTAAAAAAAGATAAAAAGCCAGAGCCGAATAGCATGATCCTGAAAGTTTTTGCTTTAGGCATGTTCATGGCGCCGCTGGCGATTATTCTA
>JBDRKH010000032.1:0-6237 GCA_043814195.1 Patescibacteria group bacterium | reverse complement strand
TTAACAGGCGGAGGAGTTAATTCTTGCTGGCGGCCAGCTGGTTTGTCCGGGGCGGTAATAACAGCGAGGATTTGATAATTATTCTTAGCTAGTTTTTCAAGAGTCGGCACAGCGAATTGACTGGCGCCCATAAAAATAATTCTAGGATTCATATTTTTTATCGGTGATTAAAATGCCTTCCAAGTGGTCAATTTCATGCTGGATTACCCTGGCCAGAAAATCTTTGGCCTTGATTTTTATTTTTTGACCATTAATATCCAGAGCTTCAACCGCGATTTTTTTAGCCCGTTTTACTGGCAGGGCTGTTCTGGGCAAACTCAAGCAGCCTTCAATCATAATCTCTTTGCTCCATGACTTTTTCTTAATTTCCGGATTGATTAAAATTAAAGTTTCTTGTTCTGGATAGGGTTTAACTGCGATAATCCGGAGCAGTCGGCCGACTTGAGGCGCGGCCAAACCAATCCCATTGAGATGAGCTTCTAAGGTTTCTTTAATATCCAAAACCAGCTGTTTGATTTCAGCCGTAATTTGCTTGACTGGTTCTGCTTTTTGCCGCAGAATAGGATTATTGGTTCCTTGTAATATTTTTAATATCATTAAGGTTAAATTAAGGTGGAGGTATATTATGGGAGAAGAAGAGAGAATAACAGGCTATGTTACCTTGCGTTGCGGCTGCGTTTTTCGTTGCCTGAAAGGCAAGGGGCAAAATGATATTTTGCCCAGCGGCAACAGTAATTCGGTAGGTGACTACTGCAGGGGTTGCCATTCTTTGGTTATGAACAAAGTCATTCTTTTTAATCCTAGACCGGAAGAAATAGTCAGTCTTTGTTCAGAAAGGAAAGGCAAATGAATTCAAAAACTGATTCTGTCGGCTCTCTTGGAATAAAGTTCCAGGGGAGCCTTTTTATTTGATAATTCGCCATTCAATATCTGATTCTTTGCCGGCGAATTCTTTCCATTCGCCGTCTTGGGCGATGACAAACCATTTTTTTCTGGTTTCTGACCAGACCATCGGGTCATCCCGGAAAAAGGGTTTTTTGACTATTTCTTTGGGTTTTAATTTGTCTAATTCTAACCATTTTTTAAAGACGGTTTCAATAGCATAGTCCAGATTGCGCGATTTAGCCCATTGGGCCACTTTAGTAATGGCTTTTTTGGCATCAGGCAGAGAACCGGCTAATTCCAAAAGCTGTTTGGCCGGTCGGACATAGCGAGAGTAAATGATTTTTCTTTTGCGGGCGCTTTTCTTGATTTCATTCATATTAAGGCCTTTGGTTTTGAAATAATGATTAACGATTTTCTGGATATTGGTTTCTTGGCGTTTCTGTTTGGCAGTTTTTTTCATATTAAATATTGCCTTTGTGGATGTTTTTGAGACCGGCTTTTTTGCCGATTTGATAAGCTTTTTCCATGGATTCCAAAGGAGTGGCGGGCAGATGTTGAAGCTGCCAGGAAATTTCCGGGAAAAAGCGGGAAATATGCCAAGGAGTTTCCGGTCCCAGTTCTTTTTTGATAAATCCGGCAATTTTTTCCAGATTTTTTTCCTGGTCAGTCAAGCCGGGAATAATCAGAGTGGTTATTTCTAGCCAGATATTTTTCTTTTTAATTTGTTTAAGGGTATTAAGAACCGGCTGAAGCCGGGCTTGGCAGTAATCCCGATAAAACCTATCTTCAAAAGATTTTAAATCAACATTAGCCGCGTCAAGATAAGGGGTTATTTTTTCCAAAGCTTGGGGGCTGATAAAACCATTGGTTACCCAGACATTTTTCAGGTCAGCGGGGCGGGCTAACTTCATTGTTTCCAGAGCAAATTCCAGAAAAATAGTCGGTTCAGTGTAAGTATAAGAAATGCTCGGACAATTATTTTTCAAAGCTGCCTCAATAATTTTTTCCGGAGCGGTTTCTAATCCTTGTATTGATTGATTGGACTTTGGTCCTTGGGAAATATCCCAATTTTGACAATTTTTACAGGCAAAGTTGCAGCCGACCGCGGCGATTGAATAGCTGTAAGTGCCGGGCAAAAAATGATAAAGCGGTTTTTTCTCAATCGGGTCAATGTGCTGGGCAATAATTTTTCCGTAATTCAAGACATAGAGCTTGCCTTTTTGGTTTTCTCTGACGCCGCAAAGACCGCGCGTTTGCGGCTTAATCAGACAAAAATGAGAACAGGTCTGGCAACGAACTTGATTTTGATCCAGCTTTTTGTAAAGCAGAGCTTCTTTCATATACTTTAAATTATACTCTGGTTTTGCTATACTTCAAGCATAGAAAACTTATGAAAAGACGAAGAATTTTTTTAGCGATTAATTTGCCGGATTCAATTAAAAAGAAATTAATGAGCTTTCAGGAAAAATGGTTTGATTTGCCAGTCCTCTGGACCAAAAAAGACAATCTCCATATTACCCTGGTTTTTATCGGTTATGTTAGTGATGAGGAAATGCTGGAGATTTGCCATTTGGCCAAAGAAGTGATTGGGAAGTATAATTCCTTTGAGATTAAGCTTAATCGGATTTGCCTAGGTCCGCCTAACCGACCAGCCCGGATGATTTGGGTTGAAGGTCAGGCGAAAAATGATTTAGCCCGATTAAAGGACGATTTAGAGAAAGCTTTGCTTAATTCTTCCAAAAGCGGTTTTAATCAGGCGGAAAATCGGTCTTTTAAAATTCATATTACTTTAGCTCGGATTAAGCATCAGCTCTGGCAGGTCTTGCCTGACAAACCAGAAATAGATGAAGAACTTAATCTGAATTTTTTGGCCGAATCAGTTGAAGTGATGGAAAGTCATTTGTCCAGGGGCGGAGCTGAATACGCAGTTTTAGAATCAATCAAATTAGGAAAATAAATATCTTAATATGCCTCAGATTTTAGGGGTTAAATTAGACAGTTTAAGCCAAGAAGAGGTTCTTGTTAAAATAGAAAATTTTATAAAAGATGGAGAACAGCATTATTTGGTTTTGCCTTATTCGGAATTTGTGGTTGAGGCCAATCGGGATGAACAATTCAGGCAAATTCTTAATCAGTCGGATTTATCTTTATGCGATGGCCGGGGTTTGCTTTGGGCCGCCGGGTTTTTGGGTCAACCGCTCAAAGAACAAATTCTAGGAGTGGAATTAACTGAAATAATTTGCCGGAAGTATTTTAAAATATTTCTTTTTGGCGGAAGAAAACAAGTGGTGGAGAAAACAGCTCGGAAATACGATTCTCATATTATTGGCTGGCTTGACGGATACCAGGACACAGAAAAGGCGATTGAGGAAATAAATCGGGTTAAGCCGGAAATTGTTTTGGTCGCTTTGGGTATGCCCAAACAGGAAAAATGGATTAGCCGGAATCTAAAGAAAATACCTTCAGTCAAGCTGGCGGTCGGGGTAGGCGGGGCTTTTGATTTCATTTCAGGTCAGATTAAGCGAGCGCCCAAGTTTTTACAGCGAATAGGCTTAGAGTGGCTTTGGCGTTTAACCAGACAGCCCCGGCGGATTAAAAGGATTTTTAAGGCAGTAGTGGTTTTTTCTTGGCTGACTATAAAAGCTCGTATCCTAAAATTTCCTCGCGCTTTATCCTAAAGGGCTCCGACGCGTCTTGGAAATTTCAAGATACTCGCTTTTATCCGTATTATCCACAGGGTTCCTATTTTGATTTATTGGGATTTGTAGTAAAATATTGAAAAGGACGATGAATAATTAATTAAAGGAGACCGAATTGCTAAATCCGTGTTAAATGGATAAAGCAAGCCGGAAAAAGTTTATGTGGACTTGGATAATTGTTATTGTTATCGTAGTCGGGGGGTTTCTGCTCTGGATGTTTTTAGGCAGAAAAAAGGAAGTAGGAGGGGGAGATTTTTCATCTACTCCGCAGATGCCAGAAGAGCCGGTTTCTCCGGAAGTCCCGGAGGTTTCTGAAACACCTGAAGTTTCCGAAACTCCAGAAGTCTCTTCAGATGAAGAAAGCTCCAGCGGAAGCGAAGAAGAGAAACCAATGTGATCGGTTAAAGGCACGGCCTTTCGAATGTGACCTGAAAAGGTACGACCTTTTGCAGCGAGAATACCTGGTATTTAGATAACCTTAGAGCATCGTTGCGCAAGGTCGTACCTTTAGTTATGAAAAAAATCTTGACTCACCCCTTTATTTTGTCTCTGCTGATTATTGCTTCACTTATTTTTCTAAATAGTCAGTCCTGGCTCAATCCGGTTAAGGACGCTTTTTATTATCTTTCCAAGCCGGGCCAGGCTGTTTTTTATTTTTCTTCCCAAAGAATCAATAATTTATTTGAGTTTATCGGTTCAATCAATCAATTAGCTGATGAAAATAATCAATTAAAACGGGAAAAAGAGAATTTATTAAGCAAATTAGCTCAACTTAATGAGACGGAGAAAGAAAATGAATTTTTGCGGGAACAAATTGGTCTAGTTCAATCAGAACCGGGCCAGTTAATTTTAGCTCGAGCCATTGGCTTAGAGACAAGCGGCTTAAGAAGATATCTTTTAATTAATCAAGGTTCCCAACAGGGAGTTAAAGAAAAGGCGGCGGTCATTAAGTCTGGTAATTTTCTAATTGGTCAAGTTAAGGAGGTGTCTGATTCTTTGTCTAAAGTCCAGTTGATTACGGATATAGACAGCCGGGTTAATGCCTTAATTCAGGAAACCAGAGTGGCTGGTTTAGTTCGAGGCGATAAAGATTATGACTTGTTGATTGACTTGCTGCCCCAGGGTGAAAAGATTGAAAAAGAGCAAATAGTGGTTACTTCCAGCTTGGCTGGTTTGTTTCCGCCCGGTTTAATTATTGGCCAGATTCAAAGAATAATTTCTTCGGATGTCCAAATTGCTCAAATGGCTAAAATCAAGCCAGCGATTGATTTTGAAAAATTGGATTGGGTTTTTGTGATCAAGGTCGCGCCTTAAGTTATGAAATCTATTTTAATCATTGCCAGTTTGTTATTGGCGGTTATGCTCCAAACCACTTTGGCCGGTTTTTTGACTTTTCAGGGAGCAGGACCGAATTTGATTTTGGTTTTAGTCCTGATTTTAATCATTGCCCGGGACTTTAAAAAATTTTGGTGGGTGGTTGTTTTGGGAGGATTTTTTCTGGATTTGTTAACGGGTTTGCCTTTTGGTTTGGTTAGTTTAAGTTTAATAGCTACCGCTTATTTAGTTGATTGGTTTAAAAGCAATGTTTTTTCCAGTGTTAAGTTTTGGATTGCCGCGGTCTTAATTACTCTAGGCAGTTTGGTTTATCAGCTTTTATTATTTATTTTAGCCAGGGCTTTTCGGACCACCGGCTTATTTGATTTTAAATATCTGTTGATTGAAATAGTCTATAATTTACTTGTCGCTTTTATTTTCTATGCGGGGCTTAAAAAAGTATTTGGTAAAATATAGGGATCGGGAAAATATTGAAGCCGAAGAGATTTTTTTGGATGCGGAGGCAATTCGTTCAATTGAGGAAAAAGGAAAGTTAGAGCAGCCAATTAAGAGTCGCAATTTTCTTTTATTCTACGGCTTAATTGTTTTCTGTCTTTTGGGTTTGTTTTTACGGGCTGGCTATTTACAGATTGTTAAGGGCGATTATTATCAGGATTTAGCTCGAGGTAATCGCTTGCGCATCTATTCCATCAGCGCGCCCCGGGGCATTATTTACGATTTCCAGGGCGAACCCTTGGTCTATAATATGCCCAGTTTTGATTTAGTGGTTAACTTGAGCGATTTTTTGGATAATTCAATTGAGGTTCAGGAAGAAATTTTAAACAAAATAGCCGAGATAATTAACAGCAGTTCAGAGAAAACAGCTATTACTCCCGAATCATTAGAGAAGAAAATAGCTGAAGCCAGGGATCAGGTTAGTCAAGTAATTCTGTTTAAGAACGTTGTCCGGCCAGCTGCTTTGGTTTTGGAAAGCTTGGTTAAAGATTGGTCGGGCTTGCGTTTGGAAAAAAATGCCCAGCGCCATTATTTAGCCAGCCTTAATTCGTCTCATTTAATTGGTTATACGGGCCAGATTAGTCCCGATAAATTAGAGAGCCGTCCTGATTACTCTCTAACTGACCAAATTGGCAAGGATGGTTTGGAATGCTATTACGAAGCAATTCTGCGGGGCGAACCCGGTCAGGAACAATTTGAAGTAGATTCTTTAGGCAAGACCCAGCGCTTATTGGCCATTAAGCCGGCTCAGCCCGGTCAGGGCTTAATGCTTCATTTAGACCGGGGTCTTCAGGAAAAACTTTATCAATCGCTTGACCAAGCC
>JBDRKH010000031.1:0-2213 GCA_043814195.1 Patescibacteria group bacterium | reverse complement strand
CAGTCGCGGGCTCGCTTGGGTCTGATTAGGACAAAACACGGAATAATTCATACCCCGGCTTTTTTGCCGGTGGCCACCCAAGCCACCATTAAAAGCTTAACTCCCGAAGATATCCAGAAAATCGGCTTTGAAGCGGTTTTGGCTAATACTTATCATCTCTATTTACAGCCCGGTCATCAGATTGTTAAAAAAATGGGCGGTTTGCATAAGTTTATGAACTGGCCTGGTCCGATTATTACGGACAGCGGCGGGTTTCAGGTTTTCAGTTTGGGTTTCGGCTTGGAGCACGGAGTGGGCAAGATTGCCGGGATTTTTCCGGGCAAGAGCCAAAAAAACAATCAGCCCCGGAAAACCAAATTATTTAAAATAACCGAGCAGGGCGCGGAGTTCAGGTCTCATCTGGACGGTTCCAAGCATCAATTAACACCCCAGAAATCAATCCAGATTCAGGAAGCTCTGGGCGCGGATATTATTCTGGCCTTTGACGAATGCACTTCGCCTTTGTCTGATTATCAATATACTAAAAAGGCGATGGAGCGGACGCATCGATGGGCAAAAATCTGTTTGAAAGCCAAAAAAAGGAAAGACCAGGCCTTATTTGGCATTATTCAGGGAGGCGAATGGCGGGATTTAAGGATTCAGAGCGCCCAATTTATCGGCAGTTTGCCTTTTGATGGACTGGCCATTGGCGGCTCTTTGGGCAAGACCAAGAAAGATATGTATCGGATATTAGATTGGGTGATTCCGGAAATGCCTGAACAAAAGCCGCGCCATTTGCTGGGCATCGGCTATTTGGATGATATTAAACAAGCGGTTAAGCGAGGCATTGATTTATTTGACTGCGTTTATCCGACCCGCTTGGCTCGGCACGCCAGTTTTTTAACGGAACAGGGCGAATTGAATATTTTAAGGTCTAAACATAAGGCGGATAAAAAGCCAATCAGCCAAAATTGCCAATGTTATACCTGTCAAAACTTCAGCCGGGCTTATTTACGCCATCTTTTCAAAGCCAAAGAAATGCTCGGTCCTCGCTTAGCCACTTTACATAATTTATGGTTTATGTTTAGATATATGGAGAAAATCAGGCAGGATATTAAATAATGTTCTTTTAGAAAAAATTTAAAAGGAGGGAAAGGTGGATAGATATCAAGAGTTTTTAGAGATGGACAAGAAGAAACTTGCTGGTATCATAGAGGAAAGAGGTAGGCCGCGCTGCGTCGCCTTGATGGCAGACGGCACGCGGAGAATGTTAAAGCTAGAGCCGGGATACCATCAGGATAAATGGCTTTATGCCCGCGTTCATATCAATAAGATGATGGAACAGGTCATGCTGGTGGTAGACTTTCTTTTTGAGGTGGGAGTGGAAGTGATTATTGGTCCTCTCGCTTCTCAAGGGAATATCCATCGACCGGATTTTCTGCCAAAGGGATTAGAAATTTTGCTGGATTCTCTTTTCGAGCCTTTTTCGCTAGAGGTATTTAAAAAGCGTCAGGTCGCTGTATCTTTTTACGGTGATTTGGATTATGTCAAATCATTGCCCGGAGGCGAGATTATAGAATTTTATCAATATCGTTTTCAAGAGATGAATCCGGCAACTTCCAAACATCGTATCCTAATCGGTATTGGTTTTAGCACTGACCGGGAAACAGAAATTATTGCCCGGCTGGCCATTGATTTTTACCAACGATATCAGCGCCCGCCTTCTTATTCCGAATTGGTGGTTGAATATTTTGGCGCGGACATTCCAGTTATAGATATTTTTATCCGGACCAATGAAATGAGAGCAAGCGGGGGATTAACGCCTCTTTTAACCGGTTTGGAAACGCAGTGGTATGTGCCGGTTGCGCCTGGCATCCTTTCTTTCTCGGAGAAACTAATTCGTTTGATTCTTTGCGATTATTTCTGTCATAGAGTAATCTCAAAAGGCATCCATAATCACGAACCGATTATCTTAGAGGAAGCGGTTTCGGTTTCGGATTTTTATCAAAAGCATTCAGAAAAAGTCCTGGGATTGGGGTTTCGGGTCGGCGATATTTGGCTGCCTGATTTATGATTAAAAAGCTCAAAATAAAGCTCCCTGTATATTCTGATTTGAGCAAGAGAATAAAACAGGGACAATATCTGGGGGTTGGCGGCATTTTAAAATGGGAAAATAATTTCATTTTGGTCGCCAACCTCAAACATCCATCTAAAAAATGGTCATTTGTTACCGG
>JBDRKH010000030.1:0-3283 GCA_043814195.1 Patescibacteria group bacterium | reverse complement strand
TTAACTCCTAAATATTTTGGCTGAGAATCGCGGCCTAAACGAGTCGAACCGCCTGCTTTTGTTTTTGACATATTTATATGTTATCTTATTTCAAAAAAATAGTCAATTGGGCTAAAGAGAATACGGGCGACCTGACTTTGGCAGTAGGAGTTATCTTAGTCGCTTTGGTTAGTTTCGGCGCTGGCCAATTATTCTCTTTTTCAGGAAATAACCAGCCAATAATTATCTGGGAACCAGTTATCTCTCCAACTGATTCTTCCGCGTCGATTGAGCAATCTTTGCCTAAAAGTGACATAAAGACAACAGAACAGGGAATGCTTGTTGGCAGCGTTAATAGTAATAAATATCATTGGCCAAATTGCCCGGCGGCAAAAAAAATCTCCCGGCAAAACCAAATTTGGTTTAATTCCGAAAAAGAGGCCCAAACGGCCGGATATGCCCGTTGCGCCAATTTTAATAAATACGCGCCGGCAAATTACTCTTCGGAATGATTTCTTCGGCTGACGGTGATAACCTTAAACTCTCTTTCCAGCTTTTTTGTTTCGTTTATTTCCTGTCTTAAATGATAGGGAAGCGACTGGATAACTTTTCTAAACTTGGCGGTGTTAATGGTTAAAATTTCATTCCATCGGCCAAGCGGTTCAAGAATTTCCCTGACCTTTTTAAAGTCATAACTGAATCTCTGCTGGGGCAGGCGAGTGAGATAGCCCCGCTCGCCAAAAACCCTTTCGATTTTATTCTTATCGCAGTATTGATTGATTAAATCTTTTAATTCAATTAACCGCTTATTATCTTGGCCTTGTTTTTCTTTAATTGTAAAAAATTCACTGACAACATCTTTAATTTTTTCGTCGTCGGGAGCAGGGGAGTCCTGATTGATGAATTTATGCCGATATAAGGGGCAATAGGGTTGATATTGGCACCAAGGGCAGAGCGGATTGGACTTTGGCCCAAAATCGCTTTTTTGGATCTGGTTAATAATGTCCAAAATTTTTTCTTTGGTCTCGGCGATCTGCCGAATATTTTTAGCCGCTGATAATTTTTCTCCATGACGGAGATAATACAAAGACAACTTGACTGGCCGGTTTTCGGTTTCAATTAACGGCCAACGGTTGACCAGGCCGAGATAATAGACCGAGAGTTGAAAATTGTTATCAACATTTTCCTGAGCGGGCATCTTTTTAGACGTTTTGTAGTCAATAACTTCAAAACCCCCATCCGGTAATTTATCAATCCGGTCAATTCGTCCGGTAACGCAGTGAAAGGTTTTGTCTTCCAAGATAGGCGCTTCAAAGAGCGTTTCCAGATTGACGACATTAAAAATGGCGCTTTGGTTTTGGAGATAATAATTTTTTAATATCTGGATGCCCTGGTGAAAGGCAAAGGCCTCTTCCTGCTCATCAATATAGACGCCGCTGTCCCATTTCTCGGCAAAATATTTCAGAAGTTCGTCTTCGGTCGGAGGGACTGGACGATCCGACCCATGAAACAACTTCAAACACTCGTGAATTAGAGTGCCGAAAACCGCCTCTTTGGATTTTGGAGTTTTAATCTTATCAAGGTATTGAAACTTATATTTTGCCGGGCAGGTGGAAAATGTTTCCAAGCCCGAATAAGATATGCGCATAAATATTATTCTTTTAAATCTTTGCCGCCGTGGTATTGGCGGTGAATATCCCTTAGGCGCCGATTGGTGACATGGGTGTAGATTTGAGTAGTGGAGATGCTGCGGTGGCCCAAAAACTCCTGAATTACGCGCAAATCCGCTCCCTGGTTTAAAAGGTCAGTCGCGAAAGAATGCCTCAGGGTGTGGGGAGTGGTGCTTAAGGGAAGGCCGGAGATCAGGCAATATTTTTTTATGATCTTTTCTATTGAACGAGCAGTTAATCTTCTAGGAGAGTTATTTCTAGCCAGATAGTTGATAAAAAGAGGCTTTTCCATATCGTTAAGGCGGGTATCGAGATATCTTCTGATCCACTCCACGGCTCTGGCGGAAAAATATACCGTTCGGGGGCGATTTCCTTTGCCAATTATACCAACTTCCAAATCCTTGGTCGACGGCTTTAATCTAAACTGATCTTTATTTAACGCCACCAGCTCGGCTATTCTGAGCCCGGTTGAAAACAAAGATTCTAAAATAGCCCGGTCGCGCAATTCCTGTTTTTTACTCGTATCGGGCGACGATAAAAGTTTTTCTATTTGTTCTAAATTCAAAAAATGAACTGATTTGTTATCTTTAATTTTAGCCAATTTAATTTTTTCAGCCGGCAGAGAGACAATATCTTTATCGGCAAAAAAATTCAAAAATGACCGCAGGGCAATTAAATAATAGTTTTGGGTTGATTTTTTTAACGGTTTTTTTGATTGGCGCGACAGGTAGACCCGATAATCCCAAATATGGGCGGGGGAGAGGTCATGGGGCTTTAAGTCCTTTAAACTTTTTTCCTCCAGCCAATCCATAAATTTCTTAAGGAAGCGGGAATAGTTTTCTTGCGATTTATTGGATAAGCCTTTTTCGATATCAAGCCAATCCAAAAAGTCAGTTAAATATTGAAAAATTGGTTTATGGCTTCTTTTCATAAGTTCAACATATTATACGACTCTTAACAAACATTGTGCGAACTGATATATTTTACCAAACGGTCTTGGAGCCGTCAAATTCAACCTGTGGATACAATCTCCCCTATCTCCCGCCCGGGGCAGGTATTAAAATCTTTTAAAAAATAAATTAAAATATAAACTCTCCGGCCTTGTCCAGCCAACCTCTAAGTATCTCTCTCCCCTCTTGAATCTTATTTTTTAGGGGAGTCAGCCAGGTTTTAATCTTATCTCCCCAACTCTTTTTCTGATTTTCGATCTGTTCTTTGGCTTCCGACTTGATTTCCTGTTTAATTTCCTGCTTTATTTCCTCTGTTTTGCTTTCAGCTTTGTCTTGAAAAATCTGCATCAGGTCCCTGGCGCTCTTTTCTACCTTTTCTGAGATTTGTTTCATCGGGTTAATAATGCTGTTTTGAATTTTTTCGTAAAATTTTTCCGTGGCTTTCGGATTTTCAGGCAGATCTATTCCATTGGCTAAAACAATTTGGCCGCTGATTAAGAATATTAAAATTATTGGGATTAGATATTTCATAATTGTAATTAATGATAAATAATCATTTGATCAATATTGGTCGTGGCGTCGTAAAGTTCAGAAATATAGGCCTGGGTTGAACTAAGATAAATATTGGCGCCAAAAAGCGGATCATGAACGACATACCGACCGTCAGTCGTCTTATGATGGACG
>JBDRKH010000029.1:0-3523 GCA_043814195.1 Patescibacteria group bacterium | reverse complement strand
TTTTTAAAATTAAAGCAAGGTTTTTAATTCTTCTCAAAAGCTTTTTCTGATTAACCCCCTTAATCCGCCTTTTTTCCATCACCTTTCTCCCGTTAATCAGAACGGTTTCCACATCACTGCCCTGGGCTGAATAAACCAGATGAGAAATTAAATTATGATGAGGAATCAGATGGGATTTCTCAAAATCAAGAATAATCAAATCAGCTTGTTTGCCTTTTTCCAAAGAACCGATCTCTTTTTCTAAATTCAGGGCTTTGGCCCCATTAATAGTCGCCATATCCAGAATTGTTTGGGCCTTAGCCGCAGTCGGGTCTAATTTATTAATCTTATGAAGCAAAGCGGCCACTTTCATTTCTTCAAACATATCCAAATTATTATTAGAACAAGCGCTGTCTGTGCCCAAACAAACATTAACTCCAGCTTCCATCATTTCCGGCAAAGGCATAATCCCAGAAGCTAATTTCATATTAGAAACCGGACAATGAACCACTGAACTATTTTTTTCAGCTAAAATCGCTATTTCCTTTTTATTCAGCCAGCAGCCATGAACCAAAAGCGTCTTGGAATCCAGAATCCCGGCTTTAGCCAAAACCTCAATCGGCCGAACTTTGTATTTCTTAAGAGAAAAATCCACTTCGGCTTTAGTTTCCGCCAGATGAGTGGTTAAAAGCAAATTATTTTGCTTGGTCATTTTCTTAGCCGCCTGATAAGTTTTTAAAGAAGTAGTCTGAAACATATGGGGAGCCAAAGCGACCTTGATCAGTTTTTTCTTCTGATAACGATCAATGGCTGATTGGGCCACGGCTAGCGCCTCTTGGGCATTCTTAAAACGGAAAGTCGGCAGATCCAAAAGAGCGTAGCCAACTATCCCCCGCATCCCTATTTCCTGGGCTGCTTTTACCACTTCCCGACCATAATAGTAAAAATCAACAAAGCAGGTCGTCCCGGATTTGAGCATTTCGACCATGGCCAGCAAAGAACCCCAGTAAACTTCCTGCCGGGTGAACTTTGACTCAACTGGATAAACATGCTTAAACCACCATTCCTCCAAAGGCAGATCATCAGCGTAGCCGCGCAATAAAGTCATAGCCAAATGACCATGGGCATTGATTAATCCGGGCATGACCAAATGGCCTGCTCCCTCAATAATCTTCTTGGCTGATTTTCGGTATTTTCTCTCAATCAGACTGCTTTTGCCCAAATCAACAATCTTATCCCTGTCAATCACCAATCCGCCATTTTGAATAATCTCCCGCTGCTTATTTTGAGTGATTAAAATAAAGTTTTTGAATAGAATCATTTGCTGAAAGAGGTCGTGCATTGAGGACACATCCCTTTGCGGAGCAAAGGGTGTATCCGAAAGGCACGACCTCGATTCGACTGGCCATTAGACCGGATGACCCGATGGCAAGGCGCTTGAGGATTAGCATTTTTATTCAAAACATTGCCCACCGCCCGATAAGCCCGCGGATGGCCAATGACTCGGGCTACTTGCTTATATGTCATTACTTTGCCTCTAGGTATTTTAGAAACAGTATAATAAACCTTATCTTTAAAAGGCAAATTAGCAAAGACCGGCTGAAAACTTTTACGATGAATTTCTGAAGGTCCGTATTTCCTCAATCTTTCCAGATGAAGCCGGGTGCTATAGCCCTTATGCTGCTTAAATTGATAGCTCGGGTATTTTCGGTCCAGCCGTTCCATTAATCTATCCCGGCTGACTTTGGCGATAATTGAAGCCAAAGAAAGAACCAGAAGTTTCTGGTCCCCTTTGATTACTGGAAGCTGGGGCAGATTTATTTTTGCTAATCCTTTGTTTCCGTCTAAAAACAAAAAATCCGGCCGGGGATTCAATTTCCTTAAGCAGCGCCGCCAAGCCAATTGGGTCGCCCGCCAAATATTAATCCGGTCAATTACCTGCGGCCAGACAAAACTGACTCTCCATTCCAAACCCGGCTCTTGTTTGATTCTTTCAAAAATCTCATTTCTTTGTTTAGGAGAAAGCTGTTTAGAATCTCTAATTCCAGTCATTCTTCGGACTTTGCCCTCAGAATGACAACAGACCACCGCCGCCGTCACTGGCCCGGCCAGCGGACCTCTGCCTGCTTCATCAATCCCCGCCACCCTCTGATAACCCTGTTTAAATATTTTCTTTTCCAAATAGGAAAAAGCCATACTCCTACTCCACCAAATTAGGCGGGGTCTGATCTTCTAGCGCCGCGATAATATTATTAGCCGCCATTTCGGCCATTTTATTGCGCGTCTCCTTGGTAGCTGAAGCAATATGCGGAGTTAGAACCACATTCTCCAAATCAGCCAAACCCGGACTTAATTTCGGCTCATTTTCAAAAACGTCCAGACCAGCCCCGGCAATCTTCTGTTCCCTTAACGCTTTAATCAAGGCTTTTTCATCAATCACCGGACCGCGCGAAGTATTGATTAAATAAGCGGTTGGCTTCATCAAAGCCAGTTTTTGGGCATTAATTAAATGCTTGGTTTCCTCGCTTAAAGCGGTATGAAGGCTGACAAAATCCGATTCTTTTAATAAATCGTCCAATTCCCGATATTCAGCCCCCAAATCTTTTTCCAGTTCCGGATTACGATTAATATCATAATACAAAATCCGCATGCCAAAACCCTTAACCATTCTTTGCGCCACGGCTGAACCAATCCGGCCAAAACCAACCACCCCCAGAACCTTATTGGTAATATCTCCGCCCAAAAACAATTCCGGCCCCCAAGCTTTAAACTTGCCGGCCCGGGTATATTTATCCGCCTCAATAATTTTCTGGGCAATTGCAAACAACAGGCCAACCGTGTGGTCAGCCACCGCCTCAGTTAAAACTCCCGGCGTATTAGTCACCAGAATACCCCGTTTTTTAGCTTCGGCCACATCAATATTATTATAGCCCACTGCGAAATTAGCAATAATTTTCAGCTGCTTGCCCGCTGCTTCTATCACCTCCTTATTTATTTCCTCGGTCAGGACTGATAAAATCGCCTCAACCCCCTTAACCCCTTTCAGTAAATCGGCTGGGGAAATCTTATCTTCCGGGCCGACTAAAACATCATAGCCCTTGTCTTTTAATAATTTGATTCCGACTTCCGGAATCTTCCGCGTGACAAATACCTTTGTCATATTTTTTCCTTTCTTTTAATTATTTTTCTATAATTATACCCTATTTTGCTCTATAAAGACAACAAATAATTTAGTTGCTATGTGTAAATGAAATTAAAAAAGCGAGCTGAAATTCAAATAGCTCGCTTTTATTTGTTGTGAGGGCTTGAATTTGAACAAACCATCAACCCACATCCTCCATAAGCTTCTCTGCAAGGGCTGTAACAAAAATATTATTAGCCTCATCACTATCAGGTTGTTTGCCGCCGAGTTTTAAGACACATTGACCTTTTTGGCGCCAAATCTCTTTTTCCAACTCAAAAGAAAATAGCGTCACTTCAAAATCAAGAGAAGATTCAGCCCGGTCAAAAGACCAGGCTTTTATATCGGCCTTGGCATCATGCG
>JBDRKH010000028.1:0-3967 GCA_043814195.1 Patescibacteria group bacterium | reverse complement strand
AAAAGAGAGGGTCAAACACAATAAAATCATTTAAATTCTTTAAATAATTGCGCCAGTAATTGGAAGTCAAATCTGAGAATTTGTCAAAGTAAATAATTTGGATCCCGGGCAAAATACGGTGAAGAAGAGCAAATTTATTGTCAAATTTTTGGGGGAAGAGGCAAGCATCTTTTTCAAATAACAAAATGTCTTTACTTCCTCTTTCTTTGTAGAGCATTTCAAATATGGTATATCTTTCCCTGACTTTTGACCCACGAAAAATGTCTTCGGCTTCATCGTAAGAAATTTTTGGCGAGACAAGACCCTGTTTAGTGAAATGGACAAGATCCTGGCTGGTGGCGTAGGCAATGAGAGAGTTTTTACCGTCATAGGCGGTGTAAAGAAGGTAGTATGTTCCTTCTAAAAGAGTAATTCTGGGATCTTCTACGCCCTTTTTCTCGTAATCATATTCGGGAAAGAGAACCGGCTCTTTAAGTCTTTTTACAACTTTATTATTTTTCAACTGGCAGTAGCCTATGGAAGAAATATCGTTATGATTAATTGCCCGATAGAACATGTGAGTAATGTCATCCACCTGGATGCAGGCCGGGTTTAAAACACTCTTATTTTCAAATTCAAGATTTGTTTTCTTTAAAATTATTCCCTCGTTTTTAACTATGACCATATTTTTTAATTCCTTCCAAACCAACCTCAAGGGCTTCCGCAATTTTCTTTAGTGTATCAAGCGTTGGGTTTATATTCTCGCCCTGCTCAATTTTCAAAATGTCTGAATTAGTCGGGCCGACAGGATTTGAACCTGCGATCTCACCCACCCCATGGGTGCGCCTTAAACCAACTAGGCCACGGCCCGATTATTTCTTGGTCTTAGCCATGGTTTTGATACACTTAGTACAGGCTTTAACCCGTTTGCCACTAGCAAGATGAACCCATTGAATATTTGGGTATTTCCTTTTTTTGCCGGTTGGGTTATACTGACCACGAAGTTTCTTGAGAGTTGTCGCGATCATTGATTTTTTCCCGCAAATTGAACAACGTCTGGACATAGAAATATAATTTTCAATTGAAATTATAATCTAGCATACATTATTTAGAGAAATTTTGCAACTTTATGGAGAGCTTTATTGTTTTAATCTTTCAATTAGCCATTTTATTGATGTCAGTGGTTATTCATGAATTCGCCCATGGCTGGATGGCTTTTCGGTTAGGTGATTCCACGGCCAAATATTATGGTCGGCTGACCCTGAACCCAATCAAGCATCTCGATTTCTGGGGTTCTTTTTTGGTGCCTTTAATGATTTATCTTTTCTCAGGCGGCCAGGCGATTTTGGGCTGGGCTAAGCCGGTGCCTTTTAACCCCTATAACCTGCGCGACCAGAAATACGGGATAGCCAAAGTGGCTTTAGCCGGGCCTTTGGCTAATTTGTCAGTCGCTCTGGTTTTCGGCCTAAGTCTGCGTCTAACCGGAGATTCAATCTTGGCTTTTAGCGGACTGGCTCAAATTTTCAGTCTGATTGTTATTCTTAATATTCTTTTGGCGATTTTTAATTTAATTCCTCTCCCGCCTTTGGACGGTTCTAAAATACTTTTTACTTTTTTGCCCCGTTCCTTTGAAAATATCAGAATATTTTTAGAGCAATACGGAATGATTATCTTGCTTTTGATTGTCTTTTTCGCTTTTAGCTGGATTTTACCCTTGGTTTTTTGGCTTTTCCGTTTAATTGTCGGCAGCTAATTAATTTTATCAATTAAGAACAAAAAGCCCTCCGGTTTAACGGAGGGCTTTTTGGTTCTCAGGCAGAGAAATTGCCTTTCTAAATTTACAAGTTTATTTTCTATTTTCTTTCTTCCAGTTTAACCTGGGTTGTGCCGATTTTGTCGCCTCGCAGAATCTTGATATTAATAATATCGCCTGGTTTGTGTTTGTGAATTAAATCTTGCAGAGGATTTTTGTCGTTAATTTTAATCTTATTAAATTCCAGAATAATATCATGTTCCATAATGTCGGCTTTGGCAGCTGGGCTGTTTGGCACGACCGCGAGATCGCCAGCCCCGGGTTCGCGAATAACCAAAGCGCCGTAATCAACCGGTACCCGGGTATTAAATCTGGTTAAAAATTCCTCCTGAACAGCTTTATTGATTAAAATATAGCGGACTCCTAAGAAGGGCTGGATAATCCGGCCATGTTTCTTGATATCAGCCAAATCTTTCTTGGCATTATTAATCGGGATAGCAAAACCAATATTTTGAGCGCCTATAACAATTGCCACATTAATGGCAATTGCCTTAGCGTCGTGAGTGAGCAAAGGACCGCCGGAATTGCCCGGATTAATCGCCGCATCAGTCTGAACCAAGCCTCTTAAGGAAGCCGCCTGGCCCGAGACGCCGTCTCTGGCCGTAATAAAGCGGCTTAAGCCGGAAATTACGCCGGTTGAGACCGTATTGCTAAAAGCGCCTAGGGCATTACCAATGGCAATGACTTCCTGGCCTAAATCTATTTTATTAGAATCGCCCAATTCCAAAATGGGGAACTTTTTGCCTTTGGTGTTTTTGATTTTAATAATCGCTACATCATTAACCGGGTCGCGGGCCAAAACTTCAGCTTGATATTCTTTTTCATCAGCCGTGACAATAGTATAATCAACTTCCGGCGAGCCAACCACGTGACGGTTGGTGATAATAATGCCGTCTGGAGAAACAAAAAAACCACTCCCGCCGCCAAGCTTAACTCGCTGTTTGCCTTCTTGGCGATATTGAACAATGGGTGGTCCATAACCAAAAAACTCATCAAAAGGCTGATAAATGTGCCTTCTGATTTTAGGCAAGTCCTTGCTGATAATAATGCTCACAACAGCTGGACTTGCTTTTTTGACAACTTCAACAATAGGTGATTTAGTCATATTTTAATCCTCCTTATTGGTCAGTATAGTCCATTGACTCGGTTTAGTCAATATTATATTATATTAAAGTATCGCCCTCGTAGTTCAACGGACAGAACAGAGGCGTCCTAAGCCTTTGATGCGGGTTCAATTCCTGCCGAGGGCACAGGGAATGAGGGCCGTTAGCTCAGCAGGTTAGAGTACGTGCATGGCATGCACGGGGTCGCCGGTTCGATTCCGGCACGGTCCACATAATTGAATAAGCCGGGGTAACTCAGCGGTAGAGTGCTTCTCTGAAAAAGAAGAAGTCGTGAGTTCAACTCTCACCCCCGGCACAGTTTTCCACAATTGCACTCTTTAAAATATTGAACCGGTATTATATAATAGATTATATAGATAAAGCGGTTCAATTTTATGCGGAATGATAAGCATCTTGCTATAAAATTACGTAAGAAAGGGTTAAGCTATAATAAGATTAGTAAAGAGTTGGGCATTCCTAAAAGCACAATGCATTATTGGTTTCGAGATTTGAGATGGTCGAAAGCTATTAAAAAAGAACTTACTGAAAAAGCTAAAATACAGTCAACAAAGAGACTTAGGGCAGTGATTAAAGCACAGAGGAAGCGTTGGGGAGATCGAAGAAAGAAATTTAGAGAGGATGCAATAAAAGAATTTCCTGTTTTGAAATCCAACCCTCTTTTTCTTGCTTGTCTTATGCTCTATTGGGCTGAAGGAGATAGTAATATTAAAAGCAGTTGTACGAGACTTTCTAATACAGATCCGAAGATGATTAGAATTTTCTCCAATTTTCTTCGGTATGTTTGTAAGGTTCCTCGAGAAAAGATAAGAGTAATGATGATTTTATATCCGGATTTAAATGAGGAGACCTGTATGAAATTTTGGAGTAGGGTTTCTTGTATGCCAAAAAATCAGTTTTACAAAACGCAGTTTATTTATGGCAAACATCCTACAAGACGATTATCCTATGGTGTGTGTTTGATTAGCGTTACTGGCGGAGAACTTAGAGAGAAAGTTTCTGTTTGGACAGATCTTTATCAGAAAGAGTTAAAAAATATGCGGGAGTAGCTTAG
>JBDRKH010000027.1:0-5606 GCA_043814195.1 Patescibacteria group bacterium | reverse complement strand
TAATAAAGCGACTCAATGCAATAGTTGGGTTGATTATGACCAAGGAGGAAGTACCGGCCAATGATATTGAGGTTAAAGATTTTCTTAATTCTTTCAATTTAAAATGTCTCTTTTTAAAAAAAATATCATTTTGATTTTTATCTTGATTGCCTCTCTGGCTATTGTTTCCGCTTACGCTGACCAGCCAGCCGCTCAATTAAACAAGAATGGAGAAAAACAAGCTGAAGAAAATCTTGAAAGAGGAACAAAAAAGGTATTGCTTTTCCTGAAAACAAGCGAACAATTAACCGATCATCAAAAGGTAATTCTATCAGATGATTCAAAAGAATCTGAAAATTCAGGGGATAATCCCTTAAATGTTTTTCCCGAGCAAAAAACAGAAAACCAAGAACAATTCTCTGATAATCAATCTCCTAAAATTCTTTCTCTGGAGACAATCTTAGCCCAAATTGAAAATTTATCTGCAGATTTAAAATTACAATTTGAAAAATACCAATCCCAAAATTGTTCTGCCTGCGACCAAAAAACAGATTCTACTTTGGAAGAATATTCCTCTTCAATAGGCTATCGCTCCTGGCAAGAATATTCCTTATCAAAGCAATATTATCTAGCCCGAGAATATTTCCTGGCTAATCAAGATTCTCTTTTAAAAAAACCGTCTTCGGAAAACAATTCATCAACTTGCGCAAATATTCTAGCCGGCGGAGCGGAAGCGACCTGCAGCTGTAATGATCCGTCTTGTTATACTGATACGCCCAAAGGCCGTTATTATCACTGTGCTGGCCCTTGCTGTTGCGTCTGTTGCTCTATTTGTTGCCGATAATTATATAATCAATGCCTAAATTTTTCCTAAAACATAAAAAAAATATTTCCAGCTTGGTTCTAATTCTAACCATCAGCGTCTTGGGAGTTTTTGTTTTGGGGGCAAAAATAAGCCAGGCCGGTTTTTTTGAAGACATTATTCAAGGAGTATTAATGGTTGTCGGATATGTTCTTCTTGGATTTCTCTGGCTGACCGGACAACTTCTCAATGTAGCGGCTGGCCTGGTTTCATTTTTTCTCAATTATACAAAATTCACCGAAGCGCCTATTGTCACTCTTGGCTGGGGGATTGTCAAAAACCTGACTAATATGTTCTTTGTCTTAATTCTTTTAGCAATCGCTTTTGCCACTATTTTAAGAATAGAATCGTATGGCATGAAAACTCTTTTGCCAAAATTAATTATTGCCGCGCTTTTAATTAATTTTAGCTTGGTGATTGCTGGTCCGATTATTGATTTTTCGCAGGTTTTAACTAGTTTTTTTGTTGAACAAAGCGGCGGTCAAGACTTCTCCACTAAGATAGCCTCTGCCCTAAATCTATCTAAAATTACTCCCTACAAAGAGAAACAGTGCACTCAATGGGGTAATTGTAGTGCTGATAATAACGGTTGTCTCGAAAACTGTCAGCTTTATCTTCCTACAGATTCTTCGTGTCTGGAAAGGTGCAATAAAAGTTATTGCCAATGTACTGGAGAATGGCAAGAAATACCTGGTACCACTGATTATGACTGGGGAAAAGGGACAATGGATACGGTCAATATAATAATGGGACTAATTATGGCCATTATATTTTCTTTAGTGGCCATATTCGCTTTTGCGGCTTTTGTCTTTTTCTTAGTGGTCAGAATATTAACTATTTGGTTCCTGCTTATTTTAGCCCCTTTAGCTTGGCTTCTCTGGATATTGCCCTCCACTCAACAACATTTCAGTAATTGGTGGAACACTTTTATAAAATGGTGCTTCTTTGCTCCAGCCTATATGTTTTTTGTCTTCTTAGCTTTAAAGACTTTTAATCTCTTTCTTGACTCTAGTACAACTGATACTACTGGGACCGGGATACAACCAGACTCAATTTTGCCAAAATTGCTTAAACTTGAATATCTTTTCCAATATCTTCTGGTTCTAGGTATTCTCGTAGGAGGTCTTGTTGTCGCCCAGAAAATGGGGATTTACGGCGCCCAAGGCGCGATTGGACTAGGCAAATGGACGAGCAAAGGAATTGGCGCTTGGGCGGGCCGCAAAGGGCAAAGAGCATTATATAGACCATCGGGCGCGCTTGGGAGAGGACTAGACAAATTAAGTTCTATCACCAGAGATTCCAAACTGGGTCGTTGGACCGGCCTTAGTTATGCGCTAGGGCAAACATCCAGAGCGACTGGGGCGCTTGGCGCAAGAGAAAGAGGCGCCTTTGCCAAGTCCGAAGAAAAATTCAAAGGATGGACCAGCGATAATCTTAAAGCGAGATTTAAGACATCTGATGGCCGCGACAAAGCAGCCATTGCCAAAATACTGGCTGAACGAGGCGACTTTGAGTTCAATGAAAAACTTGGCTTCAGAGAAGCAGATGTTGAAAAAGGAGCTGAATTAGCCAAAAGATACGGCAAACAAAAAGATATTGTCAAAGCCAGACCAGACCTATCTGATGATATTGGAAAAACTATTGCTGATTTAAATAAAGCTGATATGGACAAGATTCAGCCGATTGCCCTTAAAGGACCAAAAGGACAAAAAGTCATAGAAGAAATTATTAAACAATTAGGCAAAGGCGGAAATTGGACCGGCTCTCATTTGGCTAAAATGGCTGAAACTAATCAAGGCGCGGTAGTTGAGATAAGAAAAAGGGTTATTGAAGAACAATACGATAGCCTGCGCGATGATGTTAAAAACTATATTAAAAGCGAGCCTGGCAAAGCAATTTTGGGAGACATAAAACCAAAAACAAAAACAGCGCCTTTTTCAACCGCTTAAAATAATCAATGCTTAATCCATCACAAATAAAAAAACTAAGAGGCATTATTGATCCTTTGATAAAACAAAGATATCTTAAATATTTTCAATTGCCCCAGGATATCCGCCAGATAATGTTTGCCGTAGAAACAGCTGATAAAATATGGGGGATAAGCCAAAAAAACAAATTAAACGATGACCAGGTTTGGTGGGCCTCGCATACCACAGGCATGATTTTATTGGGCGAGATTAATATTGTTGATTTTGTTAAGACCTTGATGGAAAAATGTCAACTCAATGAGCAGACGTCCCGGCAATTGGCCCGGGACATTAATCAGGTAATATTTCTGCCAGTTAAAGAAAGTTTAAAAACGATCCATCAGGTTCCTGAATGGCCCAGAGAGCAAGAAACCAATCAGACGACTGTCGCGCCAACAGAGACCGGACCGCGGCTGGAAGGCAATGTGGTAAATTTAAAAGAACCATAAAGGTACGGCCTTTCGAATGCGCCCTTTCGCTTCGCGAAATGTCGCTACTCTCAATGCCGTACCTTGACTCGCAACATGCAGTTTAAAGTTCCTCAATTTATTGAATTAGAAGACAAAATTGTCGGCCCCTTAACTCTGAAACAATTTCTCTTTATCTTGGCCGGGGTCGGTCTGCTTTTTGTTCTCTGGTTTTTCCTTAATTTAAGCGCTTTTATTTTAGCCGCTATTCCTGTCGGCGCTGTTTGCCTGGCTTTGGCTTTTTACCGGCCCTATGGCCGCCCCCTTATCTCCTTACTAGGCGCTTTTGTTAATTATCTAAGCAAACCCAGGCTTTATTTATGGAGAAAAAACAAAAAATAGTAATATGGCTCAAATTTTAAAGGCTAATTCGATTCAAAAACATTTAGAAATCAAAGAGATTAAGGATGATGTAGTCATTCTGAAAAATGGAGCTTTGCGGGCTATTTTAATGGCTGCTAGCATTAATTTTGCCTTAAAATCAACCGAAGAGCAGGATGCGATTATTTTTCGCTACCAGGATTTTCTTAACTCGCTTGATTTTCCGATTCAAATAGTGGCCGCTTCCCGCAAATTTGACATTGACCCATATATCCAATCTCTGGAACAAAGAAAAAATCAGCAGGAAGAAGAACTTTTAAGAATGCAGACTTCGGAATATATTGATTTTGTCAAAGGACTGACTGAAATGACCAATATTATGACTGAATCTTTTTATTTGGTTGTTCCTTACAGTGTTTCAGCCGTAAAAAAAATCAATTTCTTTGACAAAATTTTAGGTAAAAAACAAACTAGCCAGGAACAAGAACAGGATTTTCAAGAACTTAAGAATAATCTCTGGCAAAGAGTTGAGTTTGTAACCACTGGTTTGCGCAATTTTGGCATTCGGACTGTTCCGCTCAAGACCGAAGAATTAGTTGAACTATTTTACAAACTCTATAACCCGACGGCCAAAGAAGAACCAGAACTGCAAAAAGCCAAGGAATTAAGAAATCAATAATTATGCTTTTTTTCGGCAAATCAAAAAACAAAGATTCCTCGCCAATTAACCAAAATAATACCTTGGTTAATTTGATTGCTCCGGCTGGCTTAAAAATTAATTCCAATTATCTGGAAATTGGCGGCAAATACGCCCGAACTATTTTTGTTTTTACTTATCCCCAAACCCTGACTACGGGCTGGCTTTCGCCGGCAATTACCTTAGACCAAGAAATGAATATTGCTTTATTCATTCACCCAACTAATACCAATCGAACGTTGAGAGCCCTAACCAAGAAAACTGCTCAAATCCAATCTCAAATGAGCCTTCAGTCCGAACAAGGCAAGGTGCGCGACCCCAAATTAGAAGCCGCCCTAGAAAATGTTGAAGAATTAAGAGACCAGCTCCAGCAGGGCGCGGAACGGCTTTTCAAATTCGGCCTTTATTTCACTTTTTTCGCTGATTCAATCAAACAATTGGATGAAATTGAGAATGAAATCAGGGCGCTTTTGGAAAACCAGATGATTTACGCCAAACCGGCGGTTTTCCAGCAAGAACAAGGTTTTATCTCTACTCTGCCTCTAGAAATAGACCAGCTCTTAATTCATAATAGCCTTAATTCCGGCCCCCTTTCCAGCGCCTTTCCTTTTATTTCCTCTGATTTGACTGACAATCGAGGGATCCTTTATGGGATTAACCGGCATAATAATTCTTTAATTCTTTTTGACCGGTTCAATCTGGAAAATGCCAATATGGTAGTCTTTGCCAAGTCCGGCGCGGGCAAATCTTATACGATAAAATTAGAGGTATTACGTTCTTTAATGCAGGGCACCGAAGTAATCATTATTGACCCGGAAAAAGAGTATAAATATTTAGCCGAGACGGTCGGCGGAAGCTTTATTGATATTTCTCTTTCTTCTCCCCATCATCTTAATCCCTTTGATTTGCCTTTGCCCGGACCGGATGAAAAACCAGCCGATATTTTAAGGAATAATATTATTAATTTAGTCGGCCTTTTAAGAATTATGCTAGGCGGATTAACTCCGGAAGAAGACGCAATTATGGATAAAGCCCTGACTGAAACTTATGCCGCTCGGGATATTACTTCGGAATCTGATTTCAGCAAAATTAGTCCACCCTTAATGCAGGACCTTCATACTATTCTCAAAGGTATTACTGGAGCGGAAAGCCTGGTCACCCGTTTGGAAAAATATATTAGCGGCAGTTATGCCCAGTTCTTTAATCAGCCAACCAATGTCGAATTAGATAAAAAAGTAGTTGTTTTTAGCATCCGAGATATGGAAGATCAGTTAAGACCTTTGGCAATGTATATTATTCTCCGTTATATCTGG
>JBDRKH010000026.1:0-2216 GCA_043814195.1 Patescibacteria group bacterium | reverse complement strand
TTTGATTTGTCTCAATATGATTTGGTTCTGTCTGATTCATCCAGCTATGCCAAGGGGGTAATCACTTCACCTAAAACTTTGCATATTTGCTATTGCCATACGCCGATTCGCTATGCCTGGGATGATTCTCATAAATATATTGAAGAGTTTGGCTATCCCGGTCCAATTAAGAAAATAATTCCATTTTTTATGAACTATATTCGTCTTTGGGACGAGCAAGCTGCCCAGCGCGTTGACTATTTTATTGCTAATTCTAATTTTGTGGCCAAGCGGATAGAAAAATATTATCGTCGCCAGGCAGAAGTTATTAACCCGCCGGTCAAAGCTAGCCTTTTTTACATTGTCTCCAAGCCAGACCCATATTTTTTAATGGTTGGCCGGTTCTTGCCCTATAAGCGTTTTGATTTAGCAATTAAAGCTTTTAATCAATTGGGCTGGCCTTTGAAAATTATTGGCGATGGTCCGGAGAGAAAAAAACTTCAGGCCATAGCCAAAAGCAATATCGAATTTATTGGCTTGGTTTCGGATGATCAATTAAAAGACTATTATGCTCATTGTCGGGCTTTTATCTTTCCCCAGGAAGAAGATTTTGGCATTACGGCGGTTGAGGCAATGGCGGCCGGCCGGCCGGTCATTGCTTATCAGGGGGGCGGCGCTTTGGAAATCATTGAGTCGGGTCTGACCGGACTATTTTTCAAAGAACAGACCCATGATTGTTTAATCGAGGCCTTAAAAAGATTTAGTTCAATTAATTTTAACCCTCAATTAATCAGAGAAAGAGCTTTACAATTTGACCAGGGAATTTTTAAAGAAAAAATCAGGAAGTTTATTGAAGACAAGACACGCAATTAAGGTATGAAATCGCGTTTAAAGGTTCGACCTTTTAATATGAAAATTGGGATTGATATCAGGGTTTTGGCTCGGGGCACCCGAACTGGAGTAGAGGAATATACTATCAATCTCCTGACTCATCTTTTGCCTTTAGAGTCTAAAATCAATTATTCTCTTTTTTATAATGCCTATCGCAAGACTAAGCTAAATTATGATTGGCTTAATTTGCCCAATGTTCAGTTAAAAGATTTCCGAATCCCTAATCGTGTTTTTTTTGCCTTGGCTCGCTATTTTAATCAGCCTCGGATAGATAAACTGCTTGAGGGAACTGATGTTTATTTCAACCCTCATTTTTTTGTCGCGCCTCTGACTAGCCAATGCAAAAAAGTAATTACTTTTCATGATTTGTCTTTTGAACATTATCCAGAATTCTTTTCCTGGCGCAAAAGATTATGGCAGAAATTTTTAATGAATACGCGGCGCGAAGCAGCTCAAGCGGATAAAATTATTGCTGTTTCTCAATCAACCAAAGATGATTTGATTAATCTTTACGGAATTAAATCAGAGAAAATTAAAGTGATTTATTCAGGGGTAGGGGAGGAATTTAAGCCCATGTTGAGGCCGTGCCTTGAAAATGCGTCCTTTGCAAAGGATGCAAATTTTAAAGGCACGGCCTCTAGGGTCGGAATTAAAGAAAAATACAATTTGCCGGAAAAATTTATTCTCTACTTTGGAACAATTGAGCCCAGAAAAAATATTATTGGTTTGATTAAGTCCTTTGAAATATTAAAAGATAAAGATTGTAAACTAGTTATTGCCGGAACCAAAGGCTGGCTTTATCAGGGTATTTTTAAAATCGCCCGAGAATCAAAAAGAAAAAAAGATATAATTTTTACCGGCTTTGTTGAACCGGAAGACAAACCCGAGCTTTATCATTTAGCCCAAGTTTTTGTTTACCCCAGTTTTTTTGAAGGGTTTGGTTTTCCGCCTTTGGAAGCGATGGCTTGCGGTCTCCCCGCGATTGTGGCAGTTAACTCTTCTTTGCCGGAAATAGTCGGTCAAGCCGGAATTATGATTGACCCGACTAATATTGATGAATTGGCCTGGGCAATGGAGATTGTTTTAACTGATAATGATTTAAGAAGACGTCTAATTAAAAAGGGCCTGAAACAGGCCCAAAAGTTCTCCTGGCAAAAATGCGCTCAAAAAACACTCAAAATATTAATCAGCCAATAAGAATCGGGATTGATGCGCGGTTTTACGGGCCCAAGCAAAAGGGCTTAGGCCGTTATGTTCAAAAATTAATTGAGAATCTGGAGAGGATTGATGAAAATAATCAATACATCATTTTTTTGCGTAAAGAAAATTGGTCAGAATACCAGCCC
>JBDRKH010000025.1:0-2818 GCA_043814195.1 Patescibacteria group bacterium | reverse complement strand
TTCGACCTGTCCATATTGCGTTACCCTTAAGGCCTATTTAGATGAAAAAGGTTTTAAATATGAGGATATTGATGTAGCTGAGAATAAAGAAGCTGCCCAGGAAATGATTGATAAGTCCGGACAAATGGGTGTGCCAGTAAGCGAGATAGGCAAAGAAATTGTTATTGGTTTTGATAAAGAAAAAATCAATCAGTTACTTAATATAAAGGAGTAGAAATATGTCTATAAAAATTGCTATCAATGGATTTGGTCGAATTGGTCGTTCGGCTTTTCGGCGGATTTTGGAAAAACATCCTGATTTGGAAATCGTGGCAATTAATGATCTGGCCGACAATAAAACTCTGGCTCATCTTTTAAAATATGATTCTGTTTATGGCATTTATGATAAAAAAGTTAACACTAAAGGGGAGAGTATAGTTATTGACGGCAATGAAGTTAAGGTTTTAAACGAAAAAGAGCCGGGGAATCTGCCTTGGAAAGGTTTAGGGATTGATATCGTTTTGGAATGTACCGGTTTTTTTACTAGCGTTGATCAGGCCAAGAAACATTTAGATGCTGGGGCGAAGAAAGTGATTATTTCAGCGCCCTGTCAGGGGTCAGAAGTTCCATATTTTATTCTTGGAGTTAACCAGGATAAATATGATGCTGGGAGAGATAATATTGTTTCAATAGGTTCCTGCACAACGAATTGTCTGGCGCCAATAGCCAAGGTTCTTCATGATAATTTTGAAATAGAGTCCGGCTTAATGACGACAATTCATAGCTATACCAATGATCAACGGCTCCACGATTCGCCTCACAAAGATTTGAGAAGGGCTCGGGCAGCAATGGCGTCAATGATACCGACTACAACCGGGGCGGCTATTGTTGTAACCAAAGTTCTTCCCGAACTGGAAGGCAAGATTAATGGGATGGCCGTTAGGATCCCAACGCCAAGCGTCTCTTTGGTTGATTTTGTCGCTAAAGTTAAAAAAGAAACCAATGTTGAAGAAGTCAATACTGCCTTTAAAAAGGCATCTCAAGAGATGAAAGGGATATTAGGGATAGAAGACGAATCTTTGGTTTCAATTGATTACAAAGGAAATTCACTATCATCTATTGTTGACTCTGCTTCAACTATGGTCCAGGAAAAGAATCTGGTTAAAGTTTTGGCTTGGTATGACAATGAATGGGGATATTCCTGTCGTTTAGCAGAATTTGCGGAGTTTATCGGTAAAAAGATATAAAAATATGATTTATTTAGGAGCTGACCACGCTGGTTTTAATTTAAAAGAAGAGATCAAGAAATATCTTGAAGAGTTGGGGTATAAATTTGAGGATTTGGGTAATAAGGAACTTGACCCTCAAGATGATTATCCTGATTTTGTTTTTCCAGTAACCGAGAAAGTTATTGAGGGTGATAATAAGGGAATTCTTTTTTGTGCAACTGGCGCTGGGAGTTGTATCGTGGCTAATAGAGTTAAAGGGATTCGAGCAGTTCAAGTTTGGGATGAATTTACTGCTATTCAATCAAGAGAACATAATAATGCTAATATTCTCTGTTTGGGCGGAAGAGTACTTGATTTAGAAATTGCTAAGAAAATAGTTGAAATTTGGCTTAAAACTGAATTCAGCAATGAAGAAAGGCATGTGCGAAGATTGGGAAAAATAGAGGAGGTAGAAAAATGATTGAGGTTATCCCAACCATTATCGCCAAGGATTTTGAGGAATTAAAGGAAAAGGTCAAAAAGGTTGAGCCCTATGTTGAATGGGTTCAATTGGATGTTATGGATGGAAAATTTGTTGATAATATTACTTGGAACAAGCCGGAAGAATTAAAAGAACTAGAAACTAGTTTAAATCTGGAAGCTCACTTGATGGTTGAAAAACCGGAAGAAATTATCCAAGCATGGATTGATTCCGGGGTTAAAAGAATAATCTTCCATTACGAATCAACTCAAAAGCATAAGGAAATTCTTGAGCAAGTTAAATCAAAAGGATTAGAGGTTGGTCTGGCAATTAATCCTAATACGCCGATAGAGGTTCTTGACCAATATATTTTTGACCTTGATTTAGTTTTAATTATGACGGTTGAGCCAGGTAAAAACGGCCAGGAATTAATTAAAGATACTCTGGTAAAAATTAAGAGGTTGAGGGAAGCCTATCAGAATGTTAAGGTATCAGTAGATGGTGGGATTAGCTTAGAAACTGCGCCAGAAGTTATTTCTCTCGGAGCAAATATCTTATCTATTGGCTCGGCAATTTTTAAAAGCGATAATATTGAAGAAACAATTAACAAATTAAAGCAAGTATGGAAATTAAAGAGATAAGGAAAGAAGCCAATCAAATCAGGAAGGATATTATTGAAATGTTGGTTGAAGCCAAATCGGGTCATTCAGCCGGTCCTTTAGGTATGGTTGATGTTTTCGCTGCCCTTTATTTCGGCCGAGTTGTTAAATATGATTCCAAAAGGCCGGATTGGGAAGAGAGAGATATGGTTGTTTTGTCTAATGCCCATATCTGCCCGGTTTGGTATGCAACTTTGGCTCGAGCCGGATATTTTGATATTAAAGAACTAAAAACTTTAAGAAAACTGGGATCTAAACTGCAGGGGCATCCTCATCGTCAAAGCGTTCCTGGGATTGAAACTTCAGGCGGTTCTTTGGGTCAGGGGCTTTCGATTGCCTGCGGTATGGCTTATTCTTTCCATAAGATTGATAAAAAGGATAATTGGGTTTGGGCTTTGACTTCCGATGGCGAGCATGATGAAGGTCAAATGTGGGAAGCAGCTATGTTTGCCGGAAAAAATAAGCTTTTTAATCTAACTCAGATTATGGAC
>JBDRKH010000024.1:0-4257 GCA_043814195.1 Patescibacteria group bacterium | reverse complement strand
GAACTGAATCATAGCCAACTTCAATTGCTTCTTGAATTACTTCTAGAGATTTGCCGTGGTCTAAGTGCAAAACCAAAAACAAACCGGTTTCCTGCTGATAAACATTAACTAAAGCCCGAATTTGTTTTAAGCCAATAAATTTGCTTTCGCCTTCAGAAGTAGCAATTATCACCGGGCTTTTTAATTTTTGAGCGGCCTGAACTATAGCCTTAAGTTGTTCTAAATTAGAAACATTAAAAGCCCCGATGGCAGATTTATTCTCTTTTGCCTTTTGTAATATTTCCAACATATATTTACAACACCACAAATCCTTTATCCAAATTCTCCCGCAGTAATTTATCCAACGCTTGTTCTCCCATATATTCAATAAAAACTTTATTCCACAAAGCTTCCTGCTGATGATAAAGATATTTGGATTCAAAGCCCATTTGCTGGATTAAAGAAATGCCATTGTCAAACATATCAAAGCTGATTAAAATTTCCTCGCCTGAACCATCTAAAGGAAAATAATCGCCGGCTGTATCTAAACTCTGCCAAAAATCCAATCCCAAATCAGGAAATCTTTGAGAAAACAGGTGGATTGCTTCCGCTACTTGAGAAAAATGACAGGCCTCTGGACTAAGATGCGGTTCAGCCAAACGCGGGTCATTAGCGTCTTTTTTGGCCAGATAAGCCGGGCAAATCCGCCAGCTGGCTTTGTCATGGTCTGGCAAAAATTCTCCGCTTATTTCCACTTTTAAGGCATTAATCATTTTAACAGCAAAATCCCTTTTTTGGCTATAATCCTCAAAAAGCCGCGCGTGCCAATCAACTTCGTAAATATAGTGCAAAGTCATAAAAAAAAGATAAAGAATCTCGCCGGGCTTTTGTTCGGTTATTGGAATAATAAAAACCAGGCCCATTTCTTTTAAGTGACTCATGTGATGGAGTTTTTTGCCTAAGAATTTCTGGCCAATACCCAGCCACCTTTCCGGCAAAACCATAACCTTAATTTCTCTTTTCTCAAAATCCTGCTTTTTTAAAGTTTGATAAGACTTAAAAAAAACATCATTCAGCCAGCGGCTATCTTCAACAAATCTTAAAGCGGCAAAAAGCTCAAAAATATCTTCTTTTTCTAGCATTTTTTCCAAATCAGTGCCATAACCCAAACTAGCCATAATCTGCTGAGGCGGATTTGAGCGGAATAATTCCCTGGCTTTTTCTTCTTTAAGAAAAAAACCAGACAGATTGTCAGCTAATTCTTTGGTCGCATTAAGCAAACTTCGGCAGCCAGCCACGGTTGAAAAGTCTGGTTTGTAAAACTGTTTTAAAAGCGCCTGATCGGTTTCCTTGACTTTGTTAATTAAAGCTTGAAAAACTTCTTGGGCGCGGGGATTTTCCTTCAAGCCCAGTTCTTTTATCTTTTGCTTAATTTTCTGGTCATTTTCCTGAACGATTTTTTTTATTATTCCTTGCTTTCCGCTGACCCTCTCCATTTTCTTTTCTAATTCTAAAATAACTTCTTGTTTAGTCCGCAATAATTTGGCTAATTTAACGATTTCTTCACTCATATCCACAAAATTATATCTTCTTTTTCTCCACTTTAACTTTTTCCCAAAGTCCCCACTGACCTTTTTTCAAAAGACCATTGACTGCCCCGAACTGCTGAACACAGCCGGTGGCATTGGCTGTAGCTAATTGAATCGCATAACTAATATCATCTTTAGCCAGATAGCCAGCCACAAAACCAGAACCAAAAGCATCACCCGCCCCGGTCCGATCAATCAAGTCAGATTTTGGGATACCGGCGGAATATAGATATTGCCCATCAGAAACAGTTACTCCTTGCGGTCCCTTGCTCATGACCACAATCCCCTGAACCCACTCATCTAATTTCTGAAAAATATCCGCTTCCCTCCGAAAATCTATTTGAGTCAGACGGGCCGCTTCTTCCTGATTAACAATTAAAATATCTATTTTATCCAATAAGCCCCTTAATAATTCTAAATCTTCGCCTAATTGACGCTTGCCCGGATTAACGGCTAATTTAATTCCTTTCTCACAGGCAAAATTAATTAATGGTTCAAAAACTTTGGCGCTCTCGCCGGAAAGCGAAGCAAGATAGAACCAGCTGGTCTCAATTTTATCAAAAGGAATATCCTCTTTGGTTAGAAAATGACAAGCTCCTTCTTTCTCCAGAATGCTCCGGTCAGAACCGGGCAAAGAAAGAATAATTGACAAAGCAGTCGGGTATTCTTGGGTTTCCTGTAATAAATCCAAAGACACTTTATTCTTTTGCAAAACTTTTATAACTAGTTCGCCCGTATAATCCTGGCCAATCGCGCCTAGATAAGCCGTTTTAAATCCCTGACGGCCAAAAGTCGCGGCGGTATTAGTTCCGCAGCCGCCCATGGCAAAAAAAACCTCATCCATAAAAATCTTGGAGCCCAAGGGCACGCAAAGTCCTTTTTTGGTGATGAATTTATCGCTTTCAATTTCTTGAAACTTCCGGCTGCTCAAAAAAATATCATGGGTAGCCGAACCAAAGGTGATAATATCGTATTCCATTTTAACATTTGTCATTGCGAGGAGCTGAAAGCGACGCGGCAATCCCGTATTAATGGTTATTTCCACGGGATTGCTTCGCTAACGCTCGCAATGACAACTATTATTTCCTCTTAATAACTTTCTTGACGGCTTTCTTAATATCTTCGGCCGTTAAACCAAAAACTTTCATTAATTCCTCGGGCTGGCCTGATTCGCCAAACCTGTCCTGAACCCCAATCATTTCTATAGGCACTGGACAATTTTTAGCCAGAACTTCAGCCACCGCGCTGCCTAAGCCGCCTATAACCTGATGGTCTTCGCCGGTCACAATCGCGCCGGTTTCTTCAGCCGCCCGAATAATTATCTCCTCATCAATCGGCTTAATTGTATGGCTATTAATCACCCGGACATCAATTCCTTGTTTGGACAATTCTTCAGCTGCCACTAAAGCTTCGTAAACAATCGGGCCGTAGGCAATTACTGAAACGTCCTTGCCTTTACGAAAAACCTGGGCCTGACCAATCCGAAAAGGAGTTTTTTCAGTGGTAAAAACCGGCGTAGCTTCCCGGGCAAACCTTAAATAAACCGGACCTTTGAGCTGACCAGCCGCCATAGTCGCTTTTTTTGTCTCAATCATATCGCAAGGCGCCAAAACAATCATATTTGGCAAACAACGGGTAATGGCAATATCTTCCAATCCCTGATGAGTCGCCCCGTCCGGCCCGACCGAAATCCCGGCGTGAGCCCCGGTAAATTTAACATTAACCTGGTTATAGGCCACGCTTACCCGAATCTGGTCCCAATTGCGACCCGGACAAAAAACCGAATAAGTGGAAGCAAAAGGGATTTTACCAGCCAAAGCCAAACCAACCGCAATGCCGATCATATTTTGTTCAGCAATCCCGCACTGGATAAATCTCTCGGGAAATTCTTTCTGAAACCAGTCGCAGCGGGTTGACCCAGTCAAATCAGCCCCCAAAACAACTATATCCTTATTCTTTTTACCCAGTTCAACCAAAGCCAAACCATAGCCATCCCGGGTCGGCTTTTGTTCTAACTTATCAGGTTGATATAAATCTTGTACTAATTCCATAGTTTTATTCTTTATTTTACTCTATCGGCGCCTCTTCTTTATAGCTAAAGAGTTCAAGTTTAGTCACTTGTTCAATCTTTGATTTATCGTAATTCAAGCGCCTAAAAGCCTCATCTGTTTTAATCCATCGCCTAATTCCGTTTAAGAGACGATAAACCTTGTAATCCCCTTCCATCATAATTAAAGTATTGTCTTTATAAGAATCAATAATATCATTAGATACCTCTACTATCTCTGACCAATCGTAGTTGTAAGAATTAAACGCTTCTACTGTGGGGATATGTCTTTTAAGGCCAGTTTCAGTTAAGTAATAGACCTTAGGATCATTAGACAATTTAGCTAACTCAAGACGAGGATATTGATTAACTTCTGATTCATCAATATCTTCAATATCCGACCAATCATTGCCCATGGCTGTAAATGCTTCGGCTGTTGGAATCCATAATTTCTTGTCTTCAATAATCTTGTAGACCTTACTTTGATTAGCTACTCTAATTAGATTAGCGGCCGCTGTCAGATAATCAGCATAAGCGTTAATTACTGTTAGATCGGTCTCTTGAACCTCTGACCAATTGTATCCTTTTTCTTGAAACTCTTCTGATGTTCTAATCCATTTCTTCTGACAATTCTTAATCACG
>JBDRKH010000023.1:0-14750 GCA_043814195.1 Patescibacteria group bacterium | reverse complement strand
TTCAACAATAGTTCCGGATTCTTCTTTTGATTCTATTTGCTCGACCGCCTCATGAAATTCTGGATTAAACTTTTCTCCAACTGATTTAATCTCTGCTAGACCGTATTTCTTAAAAATATTCTCCAGTTGGCTTTTAATTTGTTCCAAATCTCTATTCTTTTTAGCGCCGGCTTCCAAACTTTCTAAAACAGCTAAAAGCTCTTTAATTAAGCCGGCTTGGCCGAATTTACTTAATTCTTCCAGGGCTTGTTCCTGCCGCCGCTGATAGTTAATCAAATCAGCCCGGGCGCGCTGAGCCTGGGTCAGATATTCCTCCTTTTCCTTTTGGCAATCCTTAAGCCGCTGTCTAATTTTTTTTATTTGAGTTCCAGAATCTCCGTCTTCTTCGGAGCAATAACTAATTTTTTTCCTTTTAATCATTGTCCTTAATAGTTTATCATTTTCTCAAAAGTTGTCAAACATATCAAGGGGTGGTAAAATATATGAAAAGAAAGGGGGCCTTAATTATGAAAACACTAAATTTTAATAATGTTACCTGGGTTAATATCCAAAAACCAAACCAAAAAGACCTTGACCAGCTTAAGGCAAAATACAATCTCCATCCTTTTATTGCTCAGCAGTTTTTGCCGCCGATTCACCGGCCCAAAATAGAAGAATATCCCGGCCAGCTTTTTATTGTCCTTCATTTTCCGGTCCATCAAAAGTCATCCCGCCAGACCAGACCAGCTGAATTAGACCTGATTGTCACGCCGACCACCCTTATTACCAGCCATGCCTTTAAAATCCCCGAGCTGGAAAATTTCTTTAATGATTGCCAGAATAAATCCTATTACCAAAATCAGTATTTCCGAAGCGCTGGCCATCTTCTTTTTAATCTGCTTGACTGGTTAATTGATTCTTGCCTGCCTATGCTTGACCATATTGGAGAAAAAATTGAGAAGATTGAAAATAGGGTTTTTAAAGGGAAAGAAAAAGAAATGCTTACCGAAATTGCCATGGTCAAAAAAGATTTAATTGATTTTAACCGAGCGATCAAGCCCCAGCGTTCAGTTTTGGAAGTCCTGGATAAAAAAGCCCTTCGCTTATTTAACGAAGAAGTCAAGCCTCTATCCCAGGAAGTGATTGGTTCAGTTGTTCGGGTCTGGAATGTTTTGGAAAATCATCAAGAACTAATCAGCTCAATTGAACAAACCAATAATTCCCTGCTCTCTTACAAATTAGGCGATATTATGAAATTCCTGACCGTGGTTTCCTTTATTACTTTCCCTTTAAGCGTGGTGGTTGGTTTTTTCGGCATGAATATTTTCGGCAACATCGCGATTGTCGAACATAGATACACTTGGGCAGTTATTCTCGGTTTTATGCTCTCCAGCGCTCTAACTATGGTAATTTATTTTAAAAAGAAAAAGTGGCTCTGAAACTATACAATACTCTCACTCGCAAAAAAGAAATCTTTAAGCCGATTAAGAAAAATCAGGTTTCTTTTTATCATTGCGGGCCAACTGTTTATTGGACTCAGCATTTGGGCAATCTTCGAGGTATGTTTTGCGCGGACAGCGCGGTCCGAACTTTAAAATATCTGGGTTATCAGGTAAATCATGTCAGGAATTATACTGATGTCGGACATTTAACCAGCGACCAAGACCAAGGAAAAGATAAAATAGAAAAAGCCGCTAAAAAAGAAAAGCAAACTCCCCAGCAAATCGCCCAGAAGTATATTGATATTTTTGAAGCTGATACCAAAGAGCTTAACTTTTTAGAACCGACTCATAAACCTCGAGCCACCCGATGCATTCCCGAAATGATTGCCATGGTTCAAACTCTTTTGGATAAAGAATGCGCTTACCTGACTGACCTGGCTATTTATTTTGATGTTTCCAAAGCCAAAAATTATACCCGGCTTTCCGGTCAAAAATTAGAAGACAAACTAAAAGATGCGGGCAAAGCTGAAGTTTCCGACTCTGATAAAAAAAATCCAGCTGATTTTGCTTTGTGGTTTTTCAAAGCCGGCCAGCATAAGAACGCTTTACAATATTGGGACTCGCCTTGGGGCCAGGGCTTTCCCGGTTGGCATCTTGAATGTTCGGTTATGGCTAATAAATATTTGGGTCAGACAATCGATATTCATATGGGCGGGGTTGAACATATTCCCATTCATCATACTAATGAGATTGCTCAGTCTGAAGCGGCCAATGGAGTCAGATTCGCTAATTACTGGCTCCATAATGAACATCTTTTGGTTAATAATCAAAAAATGTCTAAATCCCAAGGTACTAGCTATAGTTTGGCTCAAGTCAAAGAAAAGGGATTTAATCCCCTGGCCCTTCGTTATTTATTTCTCCAAGCCCATTATCGCTCCAAGCAAAATTTTACCTGGCCAGCCATGACCGCGGTCCAAAAAGGCTTTGATAATTTAGTTAATCAGATTAAAGACCTGGGCAATAAGTCAGGTAAGATTAACCAGAACTTCCGAGAAAAATTTATTGAAAAAATAGCTGGTGATTTTAATTTACCCCAGGGTTTTGTAATTTTCCATAAATTATTAAATTCAGATTTAACTGATTCAGACAAACTAGCCACTCTTTTGGATTTTGACCAGGTTTTAGGGCTTGATTTGAATAAAATCAGAAAGCAGAAAATATTAATTCCCCAGGAAATTAAAAAGCTTGTTCAAAAGAGAGAACAAGCCCGGAAAAATAAAGACTTTAAAAAATCTGATCAGATTAGAAGTAAAATAGAAAAATTAAATTACCGAGTAAAAGACACTGCCCAAGGCCCGAAACTTTCCCCAAAATACTAACAGGTTTTACTCTTGCCTCATTATCACGGTATCATTTAGAATATATGGAGGATGACCTCCTTATTTTAATTTTATGGCTAATAAATCCAAAAAAACCGAGGGGTTTTTACCACCCCAAAATATTGAAGCAGAACAATCAGTTCTGGGCGCTTTAATGCTGGACAAAGAAGCAATTATTAAAATAGCTGATATTTTAGAGCCGAATGATTTTTATCGAGGCAGCCACGCTAATATTTTTAAAGTCATGCTTGACCTCTATGAAAAAAATGAGCCGATTGACTTAATTAGCTTAACTAATCGCCTGGAAGAAAGAAATCAATTAGAAGAAATCGGCGGAACTAGCTATTTAACCAGCTTGGTCAATTCCGTGCCGACGGCCGCCCACGTTATCCATTATGCCAAGATTATTAAGAATAAAAAAGTTCTGCGCGATTTGATTAACAGCTCAACTCAAATCAGTCAATTAAGCTACCAGGAGCCGGAAGATGTAGAAATCTTACTTGATTTGGCGGAACAAAAAATCTTTGGTATTTCCCAAAAATCAATCAGCCAGAAATTTGTCCATGTTAAAGACAGCTTAGAAGACGCTTTTGAAAGACTTGACCGGCTCCATCGGGGCGATGAAATTACCCGAGGCGTACCAACTGGCTTTATTGATTTGGACAATCATTTATCTGGCTTGCAAAAATCAGATTTAATTATTTTAGGCGCCCGGCCCAGTTTGGGCAAATGCCTCGTAGCTGAAACAGAAATTGTCGATCCTCTTACTGGACAAATCAGCACCATTGAGGAAATTGTTAAAAATAAGAAAAGGGATATTTTAACTTTAGATAAAAATCTTAAAATTAAAAAAACTAAAATAAATCAATTCGTAGACGACGGTAAAAAACCTATATTTGAGGTTAAAACTGCTTTGGGTAAAAAAATCAAAACCACTCTAGCTCATCCTTTTCTGACAATCAACGGATGGGAGCCTCTTCAAAAATTAAAGGTTAATCAAAGAATAGCTATCCCCCGAACATTATCTGTTTTTGGCAATTTTAAAATACCTGACTTTAAAATAAAATCTCTAGCATATTTCATCGCTGATGGCGGATTGACTTCAAAATGCCCCCATTTTACTAATAGCAATAAAAGAATAATGGCTGATTTCAAAAAAGCAATAACCAGTTTTCCCAATACAAAAGTCTGTTTAGTTGAAAAAAACGGAACAAGAACACCAACTCTTAGAGTATCAAATAAAAAACAAGATTACAGCTCAATGATTAAAAAAATATGCCAAAGAATTAAAGAGATTCGCCAAGAGAACAATTTTGTACAAAAAGAATTAGTCAAAGAACTCAATTTAAGTCATGCTACTGTTTCTGCATTTTTTAATGGACATTACTTGCCTCAGCCATCTAATTTAGATAAAATAATCAGATCTTTAAATATATCTGAAAAAAATATTATTCCTCAGGGATTTGATTCTTTAAGAAACAAAAACGAGGTCACTGAATGGCTGAAATCCATTGGCTTAATGGGAAAATTAGCTATTGAAAAAGAAATTCCTTCGTTTGTTTTTGAATTAAATAAAAAACAGTTAGCTTTATTTTTAAATCGTCTCTTTTCTTGCGATGGGAGCATTTACGCAACTCAAGGATTAAAAAGAAAATCATTTGGAATTTCTTACTCGTCCTCTTCAGAAAAGATGATAAAGCAAGTTCAGCATCTTATTCTTCGTTTTGGTATTATTAGCAAAGTTAGGAGAAAAAATGTCAAATACAAATCTGATATTAAAATTTCTTATGAACTAGAGGTACACAATGTAGAAAATATAGCTTCTTTTATTGATCAAATTGGACTATATGGCAAAGAGGAAACAGTTCAAAAGATTAAAAAACAAATTTCTAAAATAGGATTAGGGTGGACTCAAGACACTTTACCGATAGAGATTTGGTCAAAAATAGCTAAGATTAAAGGGAAACAAACTTGGCGCGCTATTTATAAAAAAATAGGACTTCCAATCAGTCATAATATTCATGCCTTCACCCGTAATCCCCGTCGACAAACAGTCAAAAAAATAGCCAAAGCCTTAAAATCAGAAAGACTGAAACAGTTAGCTCAGAGTGATATTTATTGGGATAGAATTACTAACATCAAATATATAGGTAAAAAACAAGTATATGATTTAACTATTCCTAAAACTCATAACTTTATTGCCAATGATTTTTTTGTTCATAATACTTCTTTGGCTTTGGATATTGTTCGCCATATCAGCAGCAAGCAGAAAATCCCAGTGGCTATCTTCAGTATTGAAATGTCTAAAGAACAACTAGTTGACCGGTTAATTTGCGCCCAGGCTGAAGTGGATTCCTGGCGTATGCGCACTGGTCGGCTCTCGGGCGAAGGTCCGGACAATGATTTTCAGAGAATTCAGCAAGCCCTAGATGAACTTTCAGGAGCCCCGATTTTTATTGATGATACTCCTTCGCCTACGGTCATGCAGATGAGAACCATGACTCGTCGCCTTTTGGCTGAACATGATCTCGGTCTGGTTGTTGTTGACTATATTCAAATGATTCAACCGCGCAATTACACTGATTCGCCGGTTCAGCAAATGACTGAGATTTCTCGCAGTTTAAAATCATTGGCCCGCGAACTTAATATTCCAATCCTAGCTATCTCTCAGCTTTCCCGAGCGGTTGAGTCACGCTCCCCGGCCATTCCCAAGCTCTCCGATTTAAGAGATTCGGGCACAATTGAGCAGGACAGCGATGTAGTGCTTTTTATCTACCGGGAAGACAAAGACAAACCTAATCCAGAACGAAGAAATATTGCCGAAATTCATATTGCCAAACACCGTAATGGTCCGACTGGCAAAATTGAGCTTTTCTTCAATGAAACCCAAATTAGCTTTAAAAATTTGGAACGCCACTTAGGCGAATAAATTATGTTCCCTCAACCAATCCAGGATTTAATCAATCAAATCAGCCAATTGCCAGACATTGGTCCTCGGGCGGCCACCCGGCTGGTTTTTTATTTAATCAACCAAGAACAAAAAGATTTAGACAATCTTAGCCAGTCAATCAAAGAGTTAAAATCAAAAATCAAACTCTGCCAAAATTGCTTTAATCTGGCCACCGACAAACTTTGCGCCATTTGCTCTGACCAAAAAAGGGATAAAAGTATAATTTGCCTGGTGGAAACAATTCTTAATATCCCGCCCATTGAAAAAACCAAACAATTCAACGGACTTTATCATGTCTTAGGCGGCCTGATTTCTCCGGGCAATAACCTTGGTCCGGATAATCTCAAAATCAAACAGCTAGTTGAACGGGTTAAAAACGATTCAATTAAAGAATTAATTTTTGCTTTATCGCCGACCACCGAAGGCGACACCACCACGCTTTATCTTGAAAAGCTGCTCGGGCCATTTAAAATAAAAACAAGCCGCTTAGGACGCGGCTTATCCACAGGCAGTGATTTGGAATACATTGACGAAAATACCCTAACTAACGCTTTTCGCGGCAGAACCTGAAAGGCTTAAAATTTCTACTTGAGTAAAGGGCTGGCGATGCCCTTTTTTTGCTTGATACCTTTTCTTAGCCTTATACTTTAAAATGGTCACCTTCTTGGCTCGGCCCTGCTTTAAAACTTTAGCTTTGACTTGAGCGCCCTTAATTAAAGGCAGGCCAATTTCAAGACTCTTGCCTTTTTCTAAAAGCAGAACATCCTTGAAAACAATTTCCTTGTCTTGTTTGGCTTCCAATTTTTCTATTTTGATTTTATCGCCAGGCGAAACCAAATACTGTTTTCCCCCGGTTTTAATTACGGCCAACATAATAAAGTTAGTATAGAATAGATGGAAATAAAAATCAATATTTTCAATCTTCTTCGTCTAAATCCAATAAGGGCTTTTCCAAATCCTCGGTCTCTATTTCCGGCTTGCCGCTGGTAATTTTAGCCACATCCTTATCTATTTTCTGCAGCTCTTTATTGCTTCTATTATACATATTAACCGAAGTAGTAATGCTATTGCCTAATTTCTCGTGATAAGAAAAATAATTTTTAAAATGCCTGTCCAGCTTACCAACTAACTTAATGATTTCCTTGGTTGATTCTTCAATCTGCATGCCGCGCAGACCCTCTAAAATTGTCTGTAAATAAGCAAAGAAAGAAGTGGGCGAAACAATATGAACCC
Organism: Patescibacteria group bacterium; assembly: GCA_043814195.1. Classification (GTDB taxonomy): domain Bacteria; phylum Patescibacteriota; class Minisyncoccia; order Portnoybacterales; family UBA2143; genus JBDRKH01. The sequence goes on along the minus strand of JBDRKH010000023.1, from coordinate 7,767 downwards.
GCTTTTCCCGGACCGCGTAATCAAGCAAGCTTCGGGTATTAGATTTAATCGCCCCGATTTTATTAACTAACAAGTCGTAATAAATCGCTTCAGCCGGGATAAACATAAAGGCGAATTCATAAGTCCCCTCTTTGGGCCGGATATACTTGGCTGTTTCGTCGATTCTGGTTTTCAAATCCTGCTTAAACATTTTTTCCAATTGCTCTCTTCTATTAGGATCGGTTTCCTCAATAATCCGATTATAATTTTCCAGAGAAAACTTGGAATCTATCGGAATCATCTTGTCTTTTAGGAAAATCACCGCGTCAACTATTTGTCCGTCTTTAAACTGATACTGCATCTGATACTGATTAGGGCTGAAAATATTTTTTAATAATTCTTCCAAATAATATTCGCCTAAAACTCCCCGATGCTTGGGATTAGTCAGAATGTTTTCCAGAGACTGCAGTTGCTTGGCAAAGCCAACTACCTGCTGATTGGTATTGTCCAACTTAGTTAATCTTTCAGTCACATCCCGGATAATCCGGGCGCTCTGGCTAAATTGATTCTGAGCGGCCTTAGCTGATTCAGACAGCTTATTATCCAAAACCTGATTTATTTGGCTCATCTGCTGTTGAAGCATTAATAAAGAATTATCCGGTTTTTCCGGCTTTTTTCTCAACAGCAAATAGATTAATAAACCTAGCCCGGCGGCTATTAATATTAAAAAAGAAATTATAAATGCCTGCATAATTACAACTTTAGCATATTAACTAAGAAAAGAAAATCTCGACCAGGATAAAAGCCAGATAAATCATTAAAAGAAAAATCGCTTCTTTTTTGGTAATTCTTTTGCCGGTCCGGATAAAAATCAAAAAGAAAACAGCGGAAACAACCAAAAAGAAACGACCAATCATAAAAGGCGAAAAACTGACAATCTTTATCGGGCAGATTAAAGCGACTGTGCCCAAAACCAAGGTTGCCAGAATTATTACTGAGCCCATTAAATTGCCAGCCACCATCCAGCTCTTGCCCTTTTTGGCCGCCTGAATACAAAAAAACATCTCGGGCAGAGCATTACCCGCCCCGACTATAAAAATACCAATCAGAATAAGGGGCAAGTTTAAAAGAGTTGAAAAATAAATGGCTGAACGGACAATACCTTCAGCCGCCAACAAAAGCAGGATAATTGAACCAATAATACTAAACAAATGTCCAAAAACAGCTTTTAAGCCCATGGGCTTGGCTTTGTTATAAATTTTGCTGAATCTGTCCTCTTTGGCAAAAAGCCAGGCTGAATAAAACAAAAAAGCTAAAATTAATAAAAGACCATCTATTCGCGAAAGCTCTTTATCAAGAATTAAAATTAAAGGCAGTAAGGCAATCAGCAAAGTATAAAAGGCGCTTCCTTGAACTGTCCGACTGGCTAATCTCAAGCCTCTTTTAGAAACTAAAACAGCCAAAGCCATAACTAAGGTTAAATCAATAATATTGCCGCCAATAATATCGCCAAAAGCCAGCTGGGGAATTTTATGCAGAGCAGAGCTGATACCAACTGAAAGATTAGGCAAAGAACTGGCCAGCGCCATAGTAAAAAAAGCCACCACAAACTCTTTCCAACCTAAAAACTTAGCCAGTTTAATCAAAGAGAAAACTAATCTTTTACTGGCCCAAACTAGAACCAAGAAAGAAATTGCGAAAACAATGAAATAAATAAAAATCATACGGCTTGATGTTTGGCAATAAAATAATATTTAGTTGCCTCAATTAAGATTAAGTTTATTAAACCAATACCTAAAATCAAACCCCAGTCAAAAAAATTCAAAGGCACGGTCTTAAGCAAAGTCTGCAAAAAAGGCAAATAAAACGCGGCTACCAATATAATTACTCCAAAAAACCAAGCTCCAATCAAAAACTTGTTAGAAAAAATATTAATCCGCCAGAGATTGCGGCGCAGACTTTTACAGGAAAAAACATAAAAAAGCGAATCAATGGTCAAGGCGCCGAAAATAACTGAACGAATATGAGCTATTTCATATCCGGAATATTTTAACAACCAATAGAATAAAACCAGCAAAAGGACATTGGTAATAAAACCAATCAAAACAATCAACACTTTTATTTCTTTGGTCAAAAGCGAAACTTGGCTGTCCTGGGGTTTTTGCTTCATTAAATCTTTTTCCCGCGGCTCAAAAGCCAAAGCAATATCAGGCAAGCCATCTTCAATCAAATTAACCCATAAAATCTGAACCGCTAAAATTGGCAAAGGCCAGCCTAAAAGCAGACTTACCCCGATTAACAGTACTTCGGCAAAACTGCCAGAAAGTAAATAAGTAATCACTTTTCTGGTATTATCAACAATGGCCCGACCTTCTTCAACAGCGGCCACAATAATGCTGAACTGGTCAGTTAAAAGAACTAAATTAGCTACTTCTTTGGCTACATCTGCGCCTGAACCTAAGGCGATTCCAATATCAGCTTGTTTTAAGGCGGGCGCGTCATTAATTCCATCGCCGGTCATCGCCACCACCTCGCCTTGTTTTTGCCAAGCCTGAACAATTCTTAATTTCTGCCTAGGTTCGACCCGAGCGTAAATCTCAATCTCTTTAATTCTCTTCTCTAATTCTTTGTCAGTTAATTTATCCAGAGCATCTCCTTCCAAAATACTTCGGCTGGTTATCTTAAAATCAAGTTTTTCCGCTACCGCCCGAGCTGTCAAGCTATGGTCGCCGGTAATAATAATTGGCTTCATTCCGGCTTGCCGGCATAAATGAATAGCTGAACGAGCTTCTGTTCTGATTGGGTCATGCAAGGCAAAAAATCCCAAAAAAACCGCCTGTTTTCCCTTTTCCTCTGCTTCCTTATTTATTTTCTCCTGCCTGGTCTTCCGATAAGCTACCCCTAAAACCCTTAATCCCTGCTTGGTCAACCTTTCATATTCTTTCTTTATCTTCTTAAAATCACCCAGTAAAAAATTCTTTCTTTCTCCTTTAATATCCAAATAACTGGACATTTTAAGAATTTTTTCCGGAGAGCCGACCAGATAAAGAACATTATTTTCCGAATCTCTCTGACGGAGACAAGCCGCGTACTGATAAGCTGAATCAAAAAGCAATTGGTCAAGCAAAGGCTCTTTTTTCTCTAATTCCTTTCGGTCCAACCCAGCCTGAACCGCCGCCAAGAGCATGGCTTTTTCGGTGGGCCTTCCCCGGATAAGCCATTTTTCAGTCGGTTCTTCCAGATTTTCAATAAACGCCTCATTACAAAATAAACCAGCTTTTAACACAGATAATTTTGAATCTTCCCGACCCAGAATTTCCGCTCCGGTAAGGACTTTAGCTACTTCCATTTTAGCTTCGGTCAAAGTGCCGGTTTTATCAGTTAAAATAATAGAGGTATTACCTAGAGTTTCGGCTGAAGCCAATTTTCTAACCAATCCTTTCCTTCTTAAAATCCGCTCCATGCCAATCGCCAGAATCACAGTCATGGCCACGGGCAGACCTTCAGGAATGGCGGCGACCGCCACCGCCGTGGTAATAACAAATATCTCAACTAAATCCCCGCCGGTAATAATGCCTTCAATAAAAATGACTGAACAAACCAAAGCAATCAGCCAGCCAACTATTTTGCTTAAATGACCTACTTTTTTCTGATAAGGAGTTTTTCTTTCCTTGGCGGTCCTGACCATTTCTGCCACCTGACCAAGTTCTGTTCTTTGACCGGTTTCAACCACCACTGCCTTGCCCCAGCCGCTCTCAATCATGGTCCCCAGATAAGCCATATTGTCCCGGTCCGCCAAAGGAATTTCCGTTTTTAAAGCGCCTGTTTTTTTCTCGGCCGCCAGCCATTCTCCGGTTAAAGCTGATTCATTGATTTTTAAATCATTCGCTTTAATAATCCGGACATCAGCCGTCATTTTACTGCCGGCTCTTAAAAAAACAATATCTCCGGGCACTAATCTTTCCTGTAGGATTTCTTTTTCTTCTCCCTGCCGAAAAACAATTGCTTTAAGCTGAAGAATTTTTTTAAGCTTACTTAATGCCTGGCTAGCTTTGCTTTCCTGTAAATAACCAACTATCGTATTTAAAAAAACCGCTCCGAAAATGACGACGCTGTCCGTATGCTCGCCTAGAATCAAAGTGACTATCCCGGCAATGAACAGAATATAAATCAGCGGGCTTTTAAATTGTCCCAAAAATATTTTTATCCGAGAAAAAGGCTTTTCCTCCGGCAGTTTATTTAAGCCAAATCTTTTTAACCGTTTTTCTGCTTCTGCCTGGCTTAACCCCTTGGCAGTAGTATCAAGCATTTGCAGGGCCTTTTCCATTGAATAACTATGCCACGCTTTCTCCATATTAAAATTTAGGATTAAGAAAAATCTATATGTTTTTCAGAAAAAATTTAATTTTGTATTTTAAACTTTTTTTTGTAAATCTCTTCTAACATTTCTAATGATGCTTGAACTGAAGGATTTTTAGTATTTTTTAATATTAACCGCTCTGCAAATCTATCAAACAAAGGACCCAAAAAATCATCACCCCAAGAAGGCGTAAAGGTTACTACCCCCCTAAAGTCAACTATAATATTTTCATCTTCTCCAATGTCTTTTAGAGAAGGGCTAAAAGCGGCAAAAGATTCTCTGCCAAATTGACGACCATTAAGAGTTGTGCCAAATTTTTCAAGATATATAATCATTTTTTTATTAGAATCTAATCAAGGCTAAACAGCCCTGTATGTAGACATTTGATTTCTCGACTTTTAAATTAGAATTCTTTTCCAAGATTTTAAGCTGTGCGTCTCCCGTCTGGAAAAATAAACTTATTTCGTTAGCCGCAATAACATTCCTTACAAATTTTAATCCATTCCCTCGATATTCAGGAGCGCGTCCAGAAATTATTTCGGTAAAAGCAACTTTTAAAGCATCTTGATGATTTGATAATTCTGGTCTGATTTTTTTTAACGTTACCAGTATTCCTTGCCCTCTATCCGCTAGAATAATTTTCCCTCGGCTTAAATCATAGGCAAAAAATATACCTGGTATATCGGGCCAATTGCCTAAATTATGGTCAAAAGAGTTATTGCCAATTTCGCCAGTAATAGCAGATATCAGAGGAAATATTTTATTTAACCTTTTTATATTTCCAAGATCTCTTTCCAGTCTTGATAATCGCGCTTGAAAAACAGAAATATCCCGACAATAAAAAGCTGACGGCAAATCTTCTTCTAATTTGCTAGCAGCCCATTTCTTCGCCAATCCAAATAAATTCTTCTGATTGCTTTCTACAAATTTTTCTACATCATCCCTTCTATAATATCTATTGCCTGTTTCTTTTTTACGAATAGAACGTAGTTTTCCGGAGTTATCCCAACGACGTAAAGTCTGAATAGAAACTCCAACTATTTCGGCTGTTTGGCTAATTGTAAGCAATTCTGATTCCATATCTATACAAATTTAATTTAAATCTATACATTTTGTATTATATAATCTATACAAATCATTGTCAAATCTATACATTACAACTTATCCACTTGGCCAAATCAATACATACAATCTGGCTCCGACGGCAGGATTCGAACCCGGACAGGTCTCTCGAAACTCGCCCGTGCCCCGTCTTGGAATAATTCACTTTATTGGCTGATATCCAACACAATATCCTAAAAATATTCCTATAATCCTTTAATGTCTTTTATCAGTTCAGGAAACTTTAATTGGTCAAAATGCCCTCTTTTCTTGAATTCCCTCAGCAGTAAAAACTTGACAAAACAAAGAATAATAGATATTCTATTGAACAAGATACGAAAATAAGATTTTAAAGCACTTTTACAATTACAAATGAAGGGAGGTGTGCGATGACAACCCATCAAGCAATTTCCACCCCAATTGTTAAACCAGTTGATGGCTTATGTAATTTATCCTGTTCCTACTGCTACGCTTCCGGGCTTGGAAAACGAACTGGAAAAAATCGCATGCGTCCAGAAGTACTGAAAGCAATGATTGATTTTTTCTGTCGCTATCAAGATAATATTGAATTTATCTGGCATGGAGGAGAACCCTTGCTCGCTGGAATAGATTTCTATTGTAAAGCAGTAGAATATCAACAGGTATGGGAACAAAAAGGTAGAAAAATAACGAATTCAGTCCAAACTAATGCCACTCTGGTTACTTCCGAATGGACAAACTTTTTTGCCAAACACGATTTCTTTGTCGGCGTAAGCCTTGATGGACCTAGAGATTTTCATGATCGGGTCCGCTATTATCCTGATAAAACAGGATCATATGATAATGTCATGAAGGGCATTAAATTGTTGCGACAGGCTGATATATTTAATGGAATCATCTGTGGCGTCAGCACTGTCAATCATCAATTCCCGAAAGAGATTTTCAACTTTTTTATCACGAAAGGCATAAAAAAGCTGAAATTTGCCAGAGTGAAAGATATCGGTCATTGCAACGATGTATCTTCACTCACCATTTCACCAAAACAATACGCCGATTTCATGATTGCTATCTTTGATCTCTGGCTGGAACTGGACGACCCAGAAGTTGAAATCCGAGACATTCAGAGCGTTGTCAACTTAATTCTTGGCGGGAACAAACGTGAATGCATCTATATGGGAGGATGCGATCAATTCGTCACTGTTTATCACGACGGCTCAATTTACGGCTGCGACTCCTTTCCGAAAATAAACGCCCTAAGTTTTGGTAATGTAATGGATGATTCAGCTTTAATTAGATCCGACCCACACTTAAAGAGTTTTCGAGAAACACTACGAAAAAGAAGGGTAAATTGCCAAATGTGCGACTGGGGTTTTATATGCAAAGGAGGATGTGCTAAAGATTGCTACGCACAACTCAATTCCATTCAACCAATGGATAAAGTTTGCGAAAACCTTAAAAGGTACTTTGAACATATTTCGGGCAAGATAAAATCATATGGTCTTGCAATAACCGAAAGCAGTAAATCCCTGACGAAAGGAGGTGAAGACCATGTTAAATCCCACTCCAAGAACCAATCCCAATCCCACCCCAAAAGTTCTTCTTCAAGCCAAAAAAGAAGCAACGATACAGGCCATGGGGAAAGACAAACCTTGGGATAAAGCTCGGGATAAGGGTCCCTGGGACAAAGGCCACTGGGCAAACAGAAAATAACCATTTAGCCCCTCTTAGAGACTAATTTCTAAGAGGGTTTTTATTTTACGTTTTCTTTAATAACTACGATTAATTGTTCAAGATATTCTTTATCAATCTGCCGAACATTACTAATATACTTCTTCGCTGGTTGTTGCATTTTAAAAGCAATCAATCTCCGCCAATCTAATAAGTCCTTGGGGCTAGAAATATCAGCAACGACTTTAAAACCAAAATATTTCTCGCTTAGATAACCCTCTGGAACGAGCGAACTAATTAACAATTCTTCAAAAAACATCTTGTCCGAAATATCTCCTTTTGACATTTTTCCAAGTAATCCCTTATTTTTCTCAACTGTCTGATCAATCTGTAAAACAAGATTCTCATTCTGTTTCAAAATAAGATGAAAAAATTCATGAGTTAAAATACCCAATTGAAAAAGTCTGTTTGGTATTTTTAGTTCAAATGGAATTTCAACAACTACAAAACTTTGTTTCGGCATCCATGAAAACCATGCATTAATATCATTATCATCACTCTTATAATCAAAAATAAGATATATCGGAATTTTAGAAAGTGGGAAATGTCCTACACCGCTTAATTTTTTAATATCAAAGATAACTTGCTCGAATAATTCACTATTACTTTGAAAATATTGT
>JBDRKH010000022.1:0-13623 GCA_043814195.1 Patescibacteria group bacterium | reverse complement strand
CAAGATTGTTCTTAAAGAATTTAAAGAAGAATACGGCGATGATATTTTAGACATTTTGAATGAGGGGACATATCTCTCTGGCGAGGAAACAAAGGAAATATTTTCGCTTGACATCCCGGGATTAGACGAGGTCATGGGGCTTAAAAAAATAACCGATTTTATGGATAGCCAAGAGTATGATTTATATATAGTTGACACCGCGCCTACGGGGCATACTCTGAAACTTTTAGCTCTGCCTGAACTTTTAGATGAATGGATTAAATTTTTAGCCAGCTTGCGCTGGAAATATCACTACATGGTAGAGCGGTTTTCCGGGGAGAAAAAAATTGCCAAAGCCGATGAGTTCCTGCTGGAGATGAAAAAAACAGTTAAAAAAGTAAGGAGCCTACTTCAGGATCCGGCTAAGACCGAATTCATAGTCGTTACAATTCCCGAAGCCATGGGAGTTCTGGAAACAGAAGACTTAATAAAGGATTTAGCCAAAACACATATCCCGACCAGCCACATTATTATTAACAATATCTTCCCCGAAAATAAATGCGATTTTTGCCAATCAAGAAGAAAAAATCAAGAAAAATATATAAATGAAATTAAGAAAAAATTTTCAAACTTTAACATTTCAGAAATTATGTTACGCCCCGAAGAAGTTAAGGGAATTAAAAAATTAAAAAGTTTAGCCGGAGAATTATTCTCCAATTAAAGGTCGACTATAATAAAGCCTTGAAAAAATTTAAAATAAATTAAATTAAAAATATGTCAGAACTTATAGCTTTATTTGGAACAGCCTACATGCAGTATATTCTATATTTACTGCTAGCTGATGTTGTTCTAGGAATCATTGGCGCAATTATTACAAAAGAGTTCCGATTTGGAAAGCTGGCCGGTTTTATGAAGGGGCAGATTTTAAGTTATGTATTCGGTTTTGCCATAATTGAGATGGTGGGACAGGCCCGGCCGATGTTAGTCTGGTTGGTACCGGCAGTGTTTGCTTTAATAATGATTTCTTTGCTGGCTTCCATTTTTAGGAATCTACAAAAAATGGGATTGCCCCTGCCCGGCGCGTTTAAAGGATAGAAAATTTATCAGGGATTAACCGCAAAATAATGTGGTTAGTCCTGAAAGGCTCCTGCTTTACCCCAAGGTTCTTTCAGGGCTAACCAATTAAATTAATTATGAGCGAGGCCAAAGGAAAATATCTTCACTGCATTATCAAAGGCAAAGTTCCTAAAGATCGATTTAAGCTTGCCGGTTTAGAAGGAAACGCCGCTTATATGGTTAATCAAGGAGATCTTTCCTGCTTAGTGAGCGATACGTCATGCGATCACTATCCTTTATGGCGAGAGCACATTATTGCCCACCAGAAACCGATTGAGGAAGTAATGAAGCATTATGATGTTCTACCTTTTAGCTTTAGCAATATTGCCAATACCGAAGATCAAATAAAGAAAATTCTTAAAGAAAGAAGGACTGAATTTGAGGAACTTCTCCAGAAATTTAAAGGTAAGACAGAAGTGGGGTTGAAAGCGTTTTGGCCAAATATGCAACTGATTTTTCAAGAAATTGCTGCCAGATCTCCAGAACTTCAGCGATTAAAAAAAGGACCATCGCGCTTGACCTATCAACAGAAAATAGCCGTGGGAGAGCTTGTTGAAAAATTGTTGGAAAAAAGGAAGAAGGAAGAAGCTCAAAATATAATCAAAGTCGTCAGGGATTTAGCCGAAGACCTTAAGGAGCAGCAGCTTTTTGGAGAAAATATGATTTTGAATACCGCCTTTTTAATAAAAAAAGGAAGAGAAGATGAATTGGCAAAAAAGGCGGGAATACTGGCTGATGATTTTCCAAACACTAAGTTTAGCTGTTCCGGCCCATTTCCTTTATATAATTTTGTCAGTTTAAAAATAAGTTTTAATTAATTTATGTTTCTTATTGATGATGGTTTAATCTGGCTAGCTAAGAAACTGCAGGAAATAGCCGAGCGGGAAGTTACTGATGAGTCAAAACTGAAAGACGAGCTTCTTAATGTCCGCACCCTTTTTGAAACAGATCAGATCAGCGAAGAAGAGCTGCAGAAAAAAGAGGATGAGATATTAAGAAGGCTGGAAACTATACGACAAGAAAAAGAAGGTCCAACTAGCTAGCAGACTATTTATTCATATTGAGTTTATAGCTAAATATATGGCGAAATTAAAAAAGCCAACAAAGATTTCAGGGCCGGGGCAAATAAAAAAGGTCGAAATTATATAAGATAAACAACAACTTAAAATTAAAAATATGACTACAAAAGACATACTGGAAAAAGCAAAAAAAGAACTCGCCGATTTAACCGGGTTTAAATCTCCGTCAGCGGTCGGTTTTAAGAAAGAAGGTGATGAGTTGATAGCAACCATAGAAGTAATTGAGAAGGAATCTATTCCTGACGGGATGGATGTTTTGGGCACCTATGAGGTGCGAGTTGATCAGGATGGGAAGATTATTAATTATGAACGAACTGATCTTCGTAAAAGAGTTGATACCGCCTTAAACAGAGAAGCTTAAAAGTATGAAAGGATTTTATCTTTATGGAATCTGTCCATCCGTAAAACCAAAGAAATTATCGGCTAAAGACCTTAGTGAAAGTATTGGCGGAGGCAAAGTCTTCTCTATTTCTTATAAGGATATTGAGGCGATAGTTAGCGAAGTTTCTTTAAAAGAATTCGGGTCAAGCGAGATTCAAAGAAAAGCGACAGAGTCTCTGGAGTGGATAAAAGACAAAGTCCTGATGCATGAAAAAGTAATTGAAACAGCGATGAGTAATTCTGACGGCCTAATTATTCCCATGAAATTCGGAACGATTTTTAAGAATAGAGAAAGTTTGGCAGGTTCTTTGAAGAAAGATTACTTGAAGTTTAATAATCTTTTTGAAAATTTAAATGGAAAAGCAGAATACTCGGTGAAAGTATATTTGAAATCCAAACTGCTGGAGAACGAGATCAGAAAAAGCTCGCCAACGATTAAAAGGAGACTTGAGGAATTAAAATCTTTACCGGCTGGCCGGCAATATTTTTTAGAAGAGGAAATAAATGAAATGGTTAAAAGAGAGGCGAGAAATTCTGTAAATAATTATACCCCTCTTTTTCTTGAAAAGCTCAAAAGGTTAGCCGAAGAATTGAAAGAAAATAGAATTCTTGGTAAAGAATTAACCCAAAGAAGCGACCCGATGATTTTTAACGGCGCAATCCTGGTAAAAAAAGCCAAGGTCGATAAGTTCCAGGGAGAGATGCAAAAGTTGCAGGCCGAGTATGAAAAAATAGGTTTTATTTTTGAATCAAGCGGCCCGTGGCCTCCATACAATTTTGTGTAATAAATCCACGAAATTGTAAATCCCAAGCACGAAATCCGAAATCCTAAACAAATCACAATGACCAAAATTCAAAATCCAAAACAGTTTAGAACATTAGAATTTAGAATTTAGAATTTAGAATTTGTTTCGAATTTCGATATTCAAATTTCGAATTTTACTATGAAGCATCCACAAATCCAAACATTAGCCAATATTGCGACTTCAGGCAGGCCGCCTATAGAGGAAAGAGTTACTTTAATAGACGCTTTAGATAAAGTTTTGGAAAAGGGGGCGGTTTTAGATGGAGAGATTGCTATTCGAGTGGCAGATGTAGATCTTGTATTTATCGGCCTTAAGCTTCTCATTACTTCCATTAGTCGAGCAGAAGTTTTGCGCAGGGGCGAGGATTCTTCCGATGGAGCGGTTAGTAAAGAAGACAAGGAGTATATCAGAAGTTTGGAGCAAGAAATAGAAAGAGCGGAAAGAAATATACCTAGAATAATTGAAGCTTCCGATCCTAAAAAAGCCGAAAAGGGAATCGCCCAGCTGGTTTTAACCCTCGTGAAGCTGATAAAAGATTTAATGTATCGAGAAGCCAAGCGCCGAATTACGAAAGGCAATCTTTCTGAAGTTGAAATTCAAAAACTCGGACTGACTTTCAAAGCCTTAGATAAAAAAATTGTCGAGATGAAGGCCATATTTGGCTTAGAAGATGAAGAATTAAACTTAGACCTCGGACCATTAGGTAATTTAATGTAAACCCCGTTAGAAAATCAGCATTTATTATTTCCCGAAAGAAAATTATTCTCTGAAAATTCATCAAAGATAAATTTTCTAACGGGGTAAATAAAAACTATGAGCAATAACCAACAAATAGTCCATTCAATTCAATCAACTAATTTAGCCGATATTTTAGAGCGCGTTTTGGATAAGGGCATTGTGATTGCCGGAGATATTCAGATTAAATTAGCCGATGTTGAACTTTTGACGATTAAGATACGATTGCTTATCGCTTCCGTTGACAAAGCCCAGCAGATAGGCATTAATTGGTGGGAGACAGATTCCTATCTTTCGTCTAAAGCGAAAAAAGTTTGAGCTAGAAAAAGAAAACGAGAAATTAACAAAAAGAGTTGAATCTTTAGAAGCAAAACTTAAGCCAAAACTCAAAGGCTAAGCGATAAAGTGTCACTAGCAAGAAATAAATTAATAATATAAATTTTATGATAGGATTTTTTTTAATTATTCTTGGGGTAATTTTTCTGCTAAAAAATTTTGGTGTTATTTCCGGAAGTGTTTGGGGAATACTGTGGCCAGCGTTGCTCATAGTAGCAGGTTTAGGTATGATTCTACGCCGGGGCAGACACGGTTTTTTTTGGGAAGAACGATTTGGTTGGAGAAAACAGGAGAAAAAAGACGAAGAATCAAATAAAATATTACATGTTTAATTGAATCTAAGAGTTAATATTAAATTAATCAATATGAGTAAAAAAGATGGGGAAAAGAAGGAGGGCAAAAGAGAAGAAAGCCAGGGGGACGAGGTAGATATAAAACTAGGCGGCTTTTTTGGCGGTCTGCTTGATGGTATTGAAAAGTTTGTAGATTTAGCGCAAAAAGCCCAGGCGGCCGGGGGAACATTGCGGCGCGAACATGAATTTAAGGGCCGCACAGCCGGCGGTAAACCCATGCAGGGCGTGTATGGTTTTACGATTAAAACCGGATTGGGCAAAGAACGGTCGCGGGTAGAAACTTTTGGCAATATTAAAAAAACCAAACAAGGTCCGCGAGTGGTAGAAACCAGAGAACCATTGGTTGATATTTTTGATGAGACGGATACCATCGTGGTGATTGTCGAGCTTCCCGGCGCGCAAAAAGAAGATATCAAACTAGAAGTAAAAGACGATATTTTGAGTTTGGAGACTAGCGGGGAGAGAAAGTACGCCAAAGAGATATTACTCCCGGCCAAGATCGACCCCAGCTCTCAAGAGATGTCTTATAAAAATGCCGTGTTGGAAGTGAAGTTCAAAAAAAAGAAGAATTAAAAATATGACTAGTACCGAGGAACGGGTAAAAAATGTAATCAGGCAACATCAAGGCAAAGTCCACAAACAACAAATAGCTCGGGAGTTAAAAATGAGCTTTGATTATTTGAATTTTATTGTTGCGGACCTGCAAAGAAAAGAAGAAATTGTTCTCTTGCCTGGTGGATTATATTCCTTGGCGCCGCTTGCGGCCGAATGTTTGCCAGCCGCGAGAGAAAAAACAGAAGTTGTTTCTCCGCCCCAGACGATGGAAAAGCCGGCAGCCATAAGGGGGGCGAAGAGCAAAGTAAAGCCCCAGAGCAAAATTAGGAAGATCAAGCTAAAGCTAAAGAAAGAAGTGAAAAAAACCAGCCCTCAAACCCGCCTCTTTTTAACTAGACAGTTAGGAATAAGCGACAACATAGCGCGGATATTAAGCCAAGCCGGTTTTAAAACAGCCCAAGCAGTAGCGAACACCCCGGTAGTAAGGTTAGTGGAGATGACTGGGTTGGAGTTGTCCGAAGCGGCTGGCGCAATTAATAAAGCCAGGAAAATTTTAAGTTAAGTCAATCCCAAACAAGGAGATTAATTATTAATGAAACTTATTATGCCAGCAGAACCAAGTCAAATCGCTGTCGCTAATTTGAAAGCGGCCGGAGAGGAGCTAAAAAAGGTCGGTCCCTCTGTCTTTAAAACCACAACGAAAACTACACGAATCGAACCTGCTAAAATGCTTGATGAGAAACCGACAGAGGATCAGTTGCCTGAATTGGCGCCACAGCCTGTTACTAGTTCGTTGCCAATAATATTGGGATATCAAGAACAGCTTAGCCGGGAACTTAAGGTTTTGGAGGAGGCAGAGGAGAAAGCGAAAAAGACGCTGGAGAAATTGGCCCGGAGAGTAGAGTTACTAAAAGGATTACAAGCGGAGAGTACAGAGATTAGCGATAAATTAAAAAAATTTGAAGAGCAAATGACCATCACTAAGAAGGATACCAATACTTTTTTAGAATAAATTAGAATAAATTAGCAGTAAAAATTTGCATATGAGCAGTGAATTAGATGTTTTAAAAAAAATAAGGGATGGCGGCGAGGAAACAAGCACTCGGCGGATTTCCAGCCAAACTGGTTTCGGATTAGATTATGTCCGCTATATTTGCAGCGGCCTTACGAAGCAGGGGTTGATAAAGCCGACCGCCCGGAAGATTGATTGTTACAGTCTTGCCTTGAGAGGAGAAAAGGAGTTGATCAGGCGGGGGGTAATTAAACCTAAAATTGTTGGGAAAGCAGACGAAGTGAAAAAAATAATTTACTATCTGCCAAAAAAATTAATAGCAGCGCCAGCCGAACGTAAAACCAAAACCAGAGCCAAGTTGTCCCTCAAAGGCATGGCGGTTAGAGCAGAAGAAAAAAAGTTGAATCTAGGCCGAGGTATTATGAAAGCAGTTTCTTTCTTAAAAAAGTTGACTTAAGGGACTGTCGCCGAATGCCGTATTCGGCCTAAATTCCCAAATTTCGGTAAATTTTTATCTAAAATTTTCTCGCCAATATAATATATTGCCTCAAAAATTTTATAAAAAATTTTCTCGAAATTGTGAAAATTTATACTCGAAAGAGCATTCGGCGACAGTCCCCTTAATTTTTAGAGGAGAGTGATTATTAATTAAAAAGGAGAAATAACCATTAAATGTATGACCAAAAAGACCAAGACCAAAAAAGCATGCTTAGCCAAAGCGGGGAGAGGATTAGATGTGGGCACGGCTTTTATTTATGGCGCTCAAAAAATTGGCTCGCAGGTTAATTTTACCACCCAGAGGGATGCCTTTTTTGACATCGAACGCTCCGAGTTTACAGAAGATATTCTGAAAAACAGCAAGGTAAAATACGCCCTCGGGGAAGATAAAATTTATGTGGTAGGGGACGATGCTATTAAATTTGCTAATATTTTTGGCCGGAATACGCGACGACCCATGAGAAACGGGATAATAAGCCCGCATGAAAATGAAGCTTTACCCTTAATTGAATTAATAATTAACAGTGTGTTAGGCAAACCTTCTCTAAAAGATGAGGTTTGCTATTATTCAGTGCCGGCCGAGCCGGTTGATGCTGATTTTGATGTGGTTTATCATAAAAATATAATAAAGAATATTTTGCAGAAAGGCGGCTACAATCCTAAACCCATCAATGAGGGTTTGGCGGTAATTTTTTCTGAATTAGCTGATGATAATTTTACGGGCATGGGAATATCATTTGGCGGGGGCATGGCTAATGTCTGTCTAGCTATTATGTCGGTGCCGGTATTTTCTTTTAGCGTGGCCAGAGCCGGGGATTGGCTAGACGCGCAAGTGGCGCAGGCGACCAATGAGCCCCTAAGCAAAGTTACCATTTTTAAAGAAACTTTTTTTAGCTTGAAAAAACCAGAGAACGCCATGACCAAGATGGAACAGGCTCTTGCTATTTATCATAATGCCCTGATTGAATATGTTTTAGCCGAGATCACAAGAGAGATCATTGATAATACGAAGATTCCAGAATTTGAAAAGCCTATTTCCGTCGTTATCGCCGGGGGTACAGTGAATCCCCCAGGATTTTTAGAAAGATTTAAAGAGATACTAAATAAAATTAATTTCCCCTTAGCCATCGGAGAAGTGCGTCTAGCTCCTCATCCCTTGCATGCCATAGCCAAGGGCACCCTAATTGCCGCTATGGCTGATAATAAAAGGGGTTAACTTTTATGTCAGAAAAAAATTCACCCCGAGTGATCATGCTTAAAATAGCCGAGGCCGAGAGTAAAGATGTAGGCCGGGCAATAGCCAGAGTTGATCCTAAAGAATTTTCTAAAATTGGAGCGGAGATTGGAGATACAGTGTTGCTCAAAAGTAAATCGGGCAGCGCTGTTTTGAAATTGATGCCCATGTTTCAGGAAATGCGCGGACAAGGAATGGCGCAGATAGATGGCATTGCGCGAGAAAATTTAGGCGCCGGTTTAGATGAGAAAATTGAAGTTGGTAATATTTCTTGCAGCGAGGCTAGAATCGTGGTGCTGGCTCCTTTAAGTTCTAGCATTTCTTTTACCGAGGAGGATAGCAAGTACTTGGCTGAAATTTTAGCTGGTACGCCGGTGGTAAAAGGTAATAAAATTAGAGCAACTTTTTTTGGCGCCAAGGCGCAGGATTTTTTAGTAGAAGATGTTGATCCTGAAGGGGCGGTACTTTTGAAAGCCACGACCGCAGTGAAGATTAAAGGTACGGTTAAAGGAAAACGAGAAGTCGGGGCAACCTATGAAGATATTGGCGGGTTGGGGAAGGAAATAAGACGGATTAGAGAAATGATTGAGCTCCCCCTAAAATATCCCGAAGTTTTTGAAAGACTGGGTATTGATCCACCCAAAGGGGTATTGCTCCACGGTCCGCCGGGGTGCGGCAAGACATTAATTGCTAGGGTCGTGGCTAATGAGACCGATGCTTATTTTACTCATATTTCAGGACCGGAAATAATGGGTAAGTTTTATGGCGAGTCTGAAGGCCGCTTGCGGGAAGTATTTGAAGAAGCTCGGGCCAATACACCGGCCATTCTCTTCATTGATGAGATTGACGCGATTGCTCCTAAGCGAGAAGATATGGGCGGCGAAAAACAGGTGGAGCGGCGAGTAGTGGCGCAACTTCTCGCTTTAATGGACGGACTGGAGTCGCGGGGCCAACTTATTGTGATTGGAGCAACTAATATACCAAACATGCTTGATCCAGCCTTGAGAAGGCCCGGCCGATTTGATCGAGAAATTGTGATTGGGGTTCCAGACAGGAACGCCAGGAAAGCAATACTGGAGATACATACAAGAGGCATGCCCTTAGCAGATGATGTTAACTTAGACAAGCTGGCCGAGATAACTCATGGATTTGTTGGAGCTGATCTTGAGGCGCTCGGCCGAGAAGCGGCCATGTCGGCGTTGCGCGAAATCATGCCGGAGATTGAGTTTGAAAAGGATTACATCCCTTATGAAAAACTTCGTAAGCTTGAAGTTGCGCTTGGACATTTTAGGGAAGCGTTGAAGGAAGTAGAACCTTCTGCCCTGCGCGAGGTGTTTACAGAAATCCCCGATACGAAATGGAAAGATGTGGGAGGGCTTGAGAGCATTAAGCAAACCCTTAAAGAAGTTATTGAATGGCCTCTGAAATATAACCAGGCCTTTGATCACGCTAAACTCTCGCCTGCCAAGGGAATAATGCTTTACGGGCCGCCAGGTTGCGGTAAAACACTTCTGGCCAAAGCCGTGGCTACCGAGCTGGGAGTAAATTTTATCTCCGTTAAAGGACCGCAACTTTTATCAAAGTATATTGGCGAGTCGGAAAAAGGAGTTCGGGAAATATTTAAAAAAGCAAAAATGTCTTCTCCTTGCATAGTTTTTTTTGATGAGATAGATAGCTTAGTACCTAAACGCGGAGAAAACGGCCGCGATGCTGGCGTAACCGAGCGAGTCGTGAGCCAATTTTTAACCGAGTTAGATGGGATAGAAGAGTTAAAAGCCGTGGTAGTCTTGGGAGCCACCAATAGATTGGATATGGTTGACCCGGCTTTGCTTCGCGCTGGAAGATTTGATTTTTTGCTTGAGGTTCCGAAACCCGACGAGCAATGCCGCCAGGCTATATTTAAAATTCATACGCGAGGCAAACCATTGGAGCGCGGGGTTGACTTAAAAAAATTAGCAAAATTGACTGAAGGACTTATGGGTTCAGATATAGAGTTGATTTGCAAAAAAGCTTCGCTGGCGGCAATCCGTGAAAATTTAAGCTTCAAATCAGACAAAGTAAGAAAGGATTTTAAGATAAGTTCAAAGCATTTTGAAGAAGCTTTGAAAGATTTAAAAAATCAATGCGCAATCTAAACTTAGTAACATGATAGGATTTTTTTAATTATTCTTGGAGCAATTTTTTTTAAGAATTATGACAAAAAATCAAGCCATAGGAGTGGAAGACAATAATAAGGAAGAACATCCTGATATTGAGATTTTTGCTAAAATAAAGGTTGTGGGCGTGGGCGGTTCAGGAGGCGCAGCTATTGACCGCATGATGGCGGGTAAGATTAGAGGTGTGGAGTTTATTGCCATTAACACTGATGCTCAAGCGCTTTATCAACATGCCGCCAGGAAGAAGTTACGCATTGGCGAGAACATTACCAGAGGTCTCGGAGCTGGTATGGATCCGGAAATTGGCTTAAAGGCAGCTGAAGAAGCGGCTGATCAAATTAGAAAAATTTTAGAGGACGCTGATATGGTCTTTATCACTTGTGGTTTGGGTGGCGGTACGGGTACAGGCGCCTCTCCTCTGATTGCTAAAGTTGCCAGAAAATTAGGGGCGTTGACGGTGGCTGTGGTTACTAAACCTTTTAGCTTTGAAGGAGCTCAAAGGCAAGCCATCGCTGAACAGGGCTTGGATAAATTAAGTGAGCAGGTTGATGCCATCATTACTATTCCCAATGATAGAATTCTCCAAATTATTGACAAGAAGACTTCATTATTAGAAGCATTTATGACAGTTGATGAGGTGTTAAAAAATGGGATTAAAGCTATTTCCGAGATAGTTACCGTACCAGGTCTTATTAATGTAGATTTGGCTGACGTGAAAGCCGTTATGCATGATGCTGGTTCAGCGCTGATGGGTATGGGTGAAGCCAGCGGGGAAAATCGAGCTATTAAGGCAGCTAAAATCGCCATTGATTCACCATTGCTTGAGCATTCTATCGAAGGAGCCGGGGGTATTATATTTACTATCGCTGGTGACAAAGATTTAGGTATGAATGAAGTTAATGAAGCAGCTAAAGTTATTACTTCTTCGGCCGATGAAGACGCCAAAATTATTTTTGGAGCTATTATTGATGAGTCGCTCAAAGACAAGATTAAAGTAACGGTGATAGCTACTAGTTTTGGGAATGGCCCCGGGCATGACAAAGCTGGCGCTAAAATGAAATTTACTTCCCCGTCTTGGTCTGCCCAACCCGTTGCTGCTGTTAAGAAGGAGTTTATTTCTAAACAAAGGGTCTCTAGATTTGCAGATGAAATAAAAAAGAAAGAAGCCATATCTCGTAAAACTAAAGAAGAGGAAGAGATAGATATCCCGGCGTTTATCCGGAAGAAGATGATGTAAGAAAACACAAATAAGTACACGAATTTAGTCGGTCGGCATTCATAGGGCAACATACCCACTTTTATAGGCCATTCAATATAAAATTTTTTATCTCACAATCATTTTTATGATATTTGAAAAAGAAATAATCAATAAAACGAGAATCAGTTCTACCAGTAAAGTGAAGGGTGATATTTCTTGTCAAGAGGATGTTGTTATTGAAGGTGAGGTTTCAGGAAAAGTTTCAACCTCAGGAAAACTTGAGATAAAAAAATCAGCTCAAGTAATAGCTGACTTAATAGCTAAAGATATTATCATTGCTGGAAAAGTTGAAGGAAATATTCAAACTCAAAAGCTTGAGATTACTGAAACTGGCAAGGTTTTTGGAGATATTATTTCAAAAATTATTTCTATTGCAGCCGGGGCGGTACTTATTGGGGGGTGTAAAGTAAAAGTAGGAGAAGAGAAGAAAGAAGAAATAAAAGAGGTCAGGAAGGAAAAGTAAATTGAAAAAAATTATTATTTTTAATCCAAATAAATTTGTAAAAAATGGGATGGTAGTAAATAATAATTTGTAATTTTATCCAGGATACAAGATACATATCGGACAGAGCATTACCAAGGGTTTGGGTGCTGGTATGGATCCTGAAATTGGTAAGAGGGCGGCAGAGGAGGCGCAAGAGGAATTACGCGAGGCTCTAAAAGGAGCAGATATGGTTTTTATTATCTGCGGATTAGGAGGTGGTACAGGCAGCGGGTCTTCTCCGATCATTGCTAAACTCGCTCATGACTCTGGAGCGCTAACAATTGCTATTGTCACTAAACCATTCTCGTTTGAAGGCGCTCGGCGGAAAAATATAGCCGAGCAATACTTGGCCGAGCTCATTTTAGAGGTTGATGCCGTTGTTACTATTCCCAACGACAAACTGCTTCAAGTCGCTGATAAAAAATTATCACTATTAGATGCTCTTGCTGTAGCTGATGAAATATTAAAACAAGGAGTGCGATGTATTTCAGAAATTATAACCGTGCCGGGCTTAATTAATGTAGATTTTGCTGATGTAAAAAGCGTTATGCAGAATGCTGGTTCAGCTTTAATGGGCATAGGTCAGGCTACTGGAGAAAATAAAGCAATTGAAGCGGCCAAAGCAGCTATTAACAGTCCTTTGCTTGAGATGTCAATTGAGGGCGCGCGGGGAGTGCTATTTATTATTACTGGCGGCAAAGATCTTATTATGCATGAAGTTAATGAAGCGGCAAAAGTTATAACCTATTCAACTGATGAAGACGCTCGTATTATTTTTGGCGTAGTTATTGATGAGCGGCTAAAAGATGAGATAAAGATTACTGTTATTGCCACTGGTTTTAACAGTACAAGTAAATTTTTTCCAGAGATTGATATAATAAAGAAAAATGCCCCGTACTCACCAAGTGCTTTTTTAAAAAGCAAGACAGAAGAAAAGCCGGAGAAGCGCCTGTCGGAGCAGGCGGGAAAGAAGAGCGGAGTCTCGACATTTAAAGCAGCTCAAGCTGAGCCAGCTAAAAAGAAAGAAAAAGATGAAGAAGATGACGAGCTCGGCATCCCAGCCTTTATTAGGAAGAAGATGAAGATGATGTAAGTTATATTTTGAATTATTAGTCTAGTTGGAAAATCACTAATTTTTATGCTCATTGAAATACGGGAATAAATAATTTAGCTATATAAAAAAATAAATTTTGAAATATCCTTTTTATAGTGTCTCATTTGTCTCATTTTCCTCGCAATTTGAGCTCGACCTGTCTTTATCATGTCTGCTCTATTCGGTGCATCATATCCTTAAAAGTATTATAATTTTGATATTAGCGTGCGTATTAAATTAAGGCGGCGCGCCGGCGAATAGCCAGCACGAAAAAACACGGCGGGGCGGAAAAAGCGGGCGGGCAAAAATTTCCCTTCCCCCAGCCAGTATGAGAAAATTAATTTAAATATTGCTCTATGATATTGTGAAAGCAGGAGGCAAACAATGTTTACCCCGGACCTGCCAATTTAAGGCTTCTAGGGGATTGCAATTTGCCTCATGCTTTCACCAAAATGAACCAATAGAATATTGCCGCCCGTCGAGAGGCGGGTAAGGCTATGATACTGGTGTTTCATTGGTGAATAAGGAAAAACATATGAGCAATATTT
>JBDRKH010000021.1:0-21939 GCA_043814195.1 Patescibacteria group bacterium | reverse complement strand
TTTTTTTATTCAGTTCCAGCTGTTTTCTTGCCTGCTTTTCTTCTAACTTCCTCTCCTAAATATCTGATTCCCTTGCCTTTATAGGGCTCGGGCTTTCGTTGAGCTCTGATTTCGGCTGCAATCTGGCCAACTAATTGCTTATCTATTCCTGAAACCATAATGATATTCTTTTCTACTTTAAATTCAATGCCAACTGGCGCCTCAATCTCTATTGGGTGAGAAAGACCAATATTTAAAACTAATTTATTGCCCTGAAGAGCTGCCCGGTAGCCTATTCCTTGGATTTCTAATTGTTTTTCGAACCCCTGAGCCACTCCCTCAATCATATTATTAATCAAGGCTCGCCAAAGACCCCAGAGAGCAATGCTTTTTTTGGTTTTTTTCAAAAGAGAGATGATAATCTTTTGCTCTTTAATCTCTGCTTTTATTTCCCGAGGGATTTCTCGAATTAATTCTCCTTTTGGTCCTTTCGCAATAACCTCTTGTTCTTTTATTTTCACTTCAACCCCTTCGGGAATATTGATTGGATTTCTGCCAATTCGACTCATAATTTTACCAAATCTCACAAAGAACCTCTCCGCCCAAGCCTTTTTTCTTGGCTTCACTATTAGTCATTAATCCCTGAGAGGTGGAAAGAATTAATAGACCATAACCTTGCCTAATTGGTTTCAGCTCATCTTTTCTTAGATAAATTCTTCGACCTGGTTTGCTAATCCTTTTAATACTGCTAATTGCTGGCTGGCCTTTTTCATACTTTAATTCAATTTTAATCAGTTTCTTGGTTTTCTTCCCCTGAACTTCGACTTTATTAACCAAGCCTTGTTTCTCTAGAGTCTTAGCCAGATTGAATTTAAACTGAGAAAAAGGAATATTTACTGTCTGATGATTAACAGCTTGAGCATTCCTTATTCTAGTTAACATTTCTCCAATCGGATCGCTAATTATTACCATGAGGATTTTTTACTTCCGGGGATTTCTCCCCGATTAGCTAATTCTCTAAAACAAATTCGGCACAAACCAAATTCTCTTAAATAAGCCCTTTTTCGGCCACAGCGGAAACAACGCCGTACTTTACGAGTAGAAAATTTTGGTTTTTTTTGAGATCGGGCAATCACTGATTTTTTAGCCATACTATTTTTTTTCTTTAAACTTAATAGGAAAACCTAATAATCTAAATAATTCTTTGCCTTCATTTTGATTTTTAGCTGTGGTCACTATTGTTATCTGAAAGCCAAAAATATTCTTAACATTCTCGGCTGAAATTTCCGGGAAAATAATTTGTTCTTTTAGACCAATATTCAAATTACCGGTCTGGTCAATATTTTTTTCCGGCAAACCGCGAAAATCTCGACTTCGAGGTAAAGCGATATGAATTAATCTATCCAAAAAATCGTACATTTTTTGCTTTCTTAAAGTAACGGCTGAACCAATAATCATCCCTTGTCTGATTTTAAAACCAGCCTCAGATTTTTTAGCCGCTCGAGAACTTGATTTCTGACCGGTAATTAAACTTAGATCCCGAGCTATTTCTTGCTGGGCTTTTTCATCTCGATTGGCCGGATTAAAACCAGTATTAACCACCGCTTTTTCAATCCGAGGCACGGCTAGATTATTCTTATAGCCAAACTTTTCCCTCATCGCCGGCACAACTTCCTTTATGTATTTTTCTTTTAATTTAATCACTTACTTGAAACTTGAAACTTGAAACTTGAAACATTAAATATTATGTTTCAGGTTTTAGGTTTCAGGTTTTATGACTATACCTCTTGATTGCATTTTTTACAGATTCGATATTTGCCTTTTTCAGTCAAACGATAACCAATCCGAGTTGCCTGATTGCATTTAGGACAAACTAATTTAACATTAGAAACACTGATCGGTTTGGGAATTTCAATAATTTGGCCTTTTTCTTTTTCACTCTTAGGCCGGCGGTGTTTTCTGACAATATTAACCCCCTCAACCATAATAGCCCTATCTTTAGGATAAGCTTCTAAAACCTTTGCTTTCTTGCCTTTATCTTTACCGCTGATTATTAATGCTGTATCGCCTTTTTTAATCTTCATAATACTTCGGGGGCCGAAGAAACTATTTTATCAAAACCCCTTTCTTTCAATTCCCGGGGAACCGGACCAAAGATACGACCGCCTTTGGGATTATGTCCTTCGACAATTACAGCGGCATTATCATCAAAACGAATATAGGAGCCGTCATTCCGGCGAAAAGCTTTTTTCTGACGAACTACTACGGCCCGGACCACGTCTTTCTTTTTAACTACCTTTCTCGGTTCAGCTTCTTTGACTGAAGCGACAATAATATCGCCGATTTGAGCATAACGCCGACGACTGCCGCCTAAAACCTTAAAACACTGGATTATTTTGGCTCCAGTATTATCGGCTACTTTTAATTTGGTGCCGGCTTGAATCACAAATCTTGAAACTTGAAACTTGAAACTTGAAACATTAAATATTATGTTTCAGGTTTTATGTTTCAGGTTTTATGTTTTTACTCTCCACTTCTTTTTTTTACTCATCGGTCGGGTTTCCTGAATAATTACTCGATCGCCAATTTTATATTCATCTTTTGAATCATCAACTAAATATTTCTTGCTAATCTTATATCTTTTCTTATACTTGGGATGCTCTTTATAGCGATCAACTAAAACACTGACTGTTTTATCCATTTTATCACTAACCACCAGACCCTTAAGAATCCGGGCTTTTCTAATCGGCTTTTCTTCAATATTTTTTTCTGGTTTTTCTTTATTCTTAGTTGATTGACTGAATAAATTTTTAATTTTGTTCATCTTAATTTCTTTAAAATAGTTAATACTCGGGCGATTTCCCTGCGTAATTCTCTGATTTCCATGACATTTTTTAATTTCTTAGCCGCTAAATCAAATTTAAGCTGACCTAATTTGCGACGGTCATTGATTAATAATTCTTTCAATTCTTTTTCTGTTTTCTGACGTAATTCTTTTATTTTCATGAACGAACAATAAATTTCGCTTTGATTGGCAATTTGTGACCAGCCCGTCTCATTGCCTCTTTGGCCATTTCTTCCGTTACTCCGTCCATTTCAAAGAGAATCCGACCAGGCTTTATTGGAACAACATAATGATCAACGCTTCCTTTGCCTCCGCCCATGGGCACTTCGGTGCCTTTTTTGGTAATCGGCTTATCAGGAAAAATTCTAATCCAAATCTTTCCTCCTCGCTGAACATATCGAGTCATGGCTCGCCGAGCCGCCTCAATCTGACGAGCGGTTAACCAGCATTGTTCCATGGCTTTTAAACCAAAGGAGCCAAAGGATAATTTATTTCCCCGGGTTGCCTTGCCTTTTCCTTTTCGCCGGCCTCTCTGCCATTTTCTATGTTTTACTTTTTTGGGAAATAACACAAATCTTGAAACTTGAAACTTGAAACATGAAACATGAAATATGAAATATTATGTTTCAGGTTTTAGGTTTCAGGTTTTATGATTAAAGACTTCTCCTTTAGAAATCCAAACCTTAATTCCAATCGTTCCGTAGGTAGTGTAAGCAGTTGCCTGGGCATAGTCAATATTAGCTCTTAAAGTTTGCAGAGAAAGCCGACCTTTTTTAAGCCATTCTTTTCGAGCAATTTCTGCCCCGTTTAATCTGCCTTTAAGCATAACTTTAGCTCCCTGGGCTTCTTTATTCTGCATTATCTTTTCCAGGGTTTGCTTCATCACCCGGCGATAAGGCATTCTTCTTTCAATCTGACTGGCCATGTCATGAGCAACAATTAATGCCTGGGCATTAGGCTGTCTGACCTCTTCTATTTCTAGACGAATTTCCAAGTTGGTTGATTCTGAACCATCTTTCTGAATAATCTTTTTGACTTCCTGTTTCAATTCTTCAATCCCGCTGCCTCCTCGACCAATCACTAATCCTGGCCGGGCTGTTTTAACAATAACATTAATAGAATTAGCCGAACGCTCAATTTCAACCGAACTAACTCCGGCTTTTTCCAATTTTTTAATAATAAAACTACGCAATTTAATATCTTGCCTTAATAAATTTCGGTAATTCTTTTTATTGAACCAGCGAGAAGCCCAATTGTTGGTTGAGCCGATTCGAAAAATAAATGGATGAACTTTTCTACCCATAAAATCTTGAAACTTGAAACTTGAAACTTGAAACATTATGTTTCAGGTTTTATGTTCCAGGTTTTATGACTTATATGCTTTTTCTCCTAAAATATTTTTTTACATTAGCTAAGTTCTGACGGCTGAAAAATCTTTTCTTAGCCCGAGGAGTAGTCGGATAAGGCCGAGCCGGAACAATCGGTTTAGGCCGGCTGACTGATTTATCCTCTTCTAAATCCTTAACCGGCCGGCTGATTTCTTCCAATAATCCCGCTTCTTTCTTGATTCTTTCTTTTTTAATTGGTTCTTTTTTAATTTCTTCTGCTTTTTCCGGTTTAACTTTTGACAAAGGCTTATCTGATTCCAAAATCAGAGTAATATGACTGGTTCTTTTGATAATTGGAGTGGCCCGACCCATGGCCCGGGGCATCCAGCGTTTTAGACTTGGTCCCGAATCAACTAAAATATTAGCGATTCGGAGATCTTCTTTGGTCAGATTATTTTTCTCCGCATTAGCCACAGCTGATTTTAATAATTTCAAAATTGGCTGAGCGGCCCGCTTATTTAAAAACCTCAATTGTTTTTCGGCTTCAATTACTTGTGAGCCTCTGATTAAATTAGCTATTAGTCTAATCTTCCGAGGGGACATTCTTAAATATTTTAATTTGGCTTTAATCATGATTTTAATTATGCGCTAGCTACTTTCTGTTTGGCTGCGGCTTCCTGCTCTTTCTGCATTTTGCCTCCGTGTCTGGTAAATTTCCTGGTGAGAGCAAATTCGCCCAACTTATGGCCAACCATATCTTCAGTAATAAAAACATTGATATGCTCTTTGCCATTATGAACGCCGAAAGTAAAGCCAACCATTTCTGGAGTAATAGTTGAAGCCCGGGCCCAAGTTTTAATTACTGTTTTGCCGCCCGCCTTTAATTTGGCTATCTTTTTCAATAGTTTGGGATCAATATATGGACCTTTTTTAAGACTTCTTGACATGCTAATTTTGAACCAAGCTCTTATTTCTTTTTCTTTTTGGTTCTTCTTTTCAAAATTAATTTATCGCTCGCTTTCTTCTTTCTGGTTTTAACTCCAAAAGCTAGTTTTCCCCAGGGCGTCTTTGGTCCTTTTCTTAAACCAATTGATTGTCGGTTTTCACCACCGCCATGAGGATGATCACAAGGATTCATGGCTGACCCTCGAACAGTTGGCCGCCGGCCCAACCAACGACTCCGACCAGCCTTACCAATTACTATAGTATTATGCTCGGAATTGCTTAATTGTCCAATACTAGCCAGACAATTATCCCTAATCATTCTTACTTCCCCAGAAGCTAATTTTAAATGAGTATAACCGCCCTCATGAGTCATAACCTGAGCCGAACCACCAGCCGAACGAACCATCTGGCCGCCTCGTCCGGGATTTAATTCAATATTATGGACTTCGGTGCCAATGGGAATATTTTTTATTGGCATTCGACTGCCGATTTTCAAAGGCGCTTTTTCCTGACAAATAATTTCCTGGCCAACTTTAAGTCCTTCAGGCGCTAAAATATACCTTTTCTCGCCATCCTGATAATTCAAAAGGGCAATAAAACAAGTTCGATTAGGATCGTATTCAATTGAAACAACCTTAGCTAGAATGCCCATTTTATCATAACATTTGAAATCAATTACCCGATATCTTCTTTTATGGCCGCCGCCTCGATGACGGGTGGTGATTCGACCCAAATAACCCCGACCAGCCTTTTTATTTAATTTCTTAATTAATTTCTTGGCTGGCTTTTTTTTGGTCAAAGAGGAAAAATCCACAACGCTCATTCCTCTTCTGCCCGGACTAGTTGGCTTATATCTTTTAACCATAAATTTATCTTGGTAATAATTCTATTTTATCTCCTGACTTTAAGGTGACCACGGCTTTTTTAAATCCTTTTTTCAAACCACTCCGCCAACCTTGATAACGACCCAATCTTCTTTGTTTGGCCGCTGAATGAATTATATTAACTCTTTCCACCTCAACTTTATAGAGCGATTCAACTGCTTTTTTAATCTCTTTTTTATTGGCTTGAGAATAAACCTTGAAAACATATTTATTCTGGTCGGTTAAAGAGCCAGCCTTTTCAGTAATATGGGGCTCTTTAATAATCTGATAAACCCGGGGAACAACTTTTTTATCAGCCTTACTGCCAAATTTTGACTCAGGTTTATCCTGCCCGGTCGATTGTTCGGTCTTAGCCGGACTTTCTTGCTGTTTCTTTTCTGATTTCTTTTGTTCGGTTTTTTTTCTAAATCTATCTAAAAAAGCCATATTTATTAAAGGTATGTTTTCTTAATTATTTCAATTGAACCATTGAGCATTATCAAATACTTATAATTTAAAATATCTAAAACATTCAAGCTATCAGCCAAAATGGTTTTGATTTTAGGTAAATTATTAATCGCCCGGGATATTGTTAAATCAGTGGCCGGTAAAACAATCAAAGCACTTTTCTTTAAATCGCTCTTAATTTTATTCCCTAAATTATTAAAAACTTCAAGCATTAACTTAGTTTTGCTTTCACTGATAATTATTTTGTCTAATAAAACTAATTCCCGGTCTTTTAACTTAGAAGACAAAACCATTAATAAGGCTCGGCGTTTCATTTTCTTATTAATCTGCCGGCTGAAATTTCTTTCTTTAGTCGGACCAAAAGTAACTCCGCCTTTGCGCCAAATCGGCGAACGAATAGAGCCATGGCGGGCCCGGCCAGTCCCTTTTTGCTGCCAAGGCTTGCGGCCGCCGCCCCGTCTTTCGCTTCGGTCTTTAGTATGAGCTAAGATTTGCCGACTATTAGCCATCTGACTAACTACTGCCTGATGAACTAAATTCGGATTTAACTCCACTTCAAAAATCTCAGCTGGCAAATCAACCCTTTCAATTTCTTCCCCCTTTTGATTGTAAATTATTTCTTTCATAATTGCCCTTTTTCTTTTCCCTTCTTTTCCTGGGCTTCTTTTTCTTTTTCCTCTAATTCCGCCATTAATTTCTCTTTATCCTCTTTTCTGACTGCTTCAATTTCTTTAATGGCAACGATTTCCAAAAGAGTATTTTTTCGTCCGGGCAAAGCGCCTTTGATAGCCATTAGGTTTTCTTCTTTCTCTATGGCTGCTATTTCTAATCCCCGGACTGTAATTCGGTCTGCGCCCATCCGGCCGGCCATTTTCTTACCCTTAAAAACTCTCTGAGGAAAAGCCGAACCAATTGAACCCGGAGCCCGTAAGCCATGCTTAGTTCCATGGCTGGCTGGAAAACCAGCAAAGCCGTGCCTTTTGACTACGCCCTGAAATCCCTTACCTTTAGAAATGCCGCTCACCTCAATGATTTCTCCTGGGTTAAAAATTGAAACATCAATCTTGTCGCCTACTTTGAACCCTTGGGCTTTAAATTCTTTTAAATAACGGTAGTTTTTCTTAATTCCAGCTTTTTTAAAATGGCCTTGTTGGGGTTTGGGAGTATTTTTTTCCTTTTTTGCTTCAAAACCAATCTGGACTGCCTGATAGCCGTCTTTATCTTCGGTTTTAATCTGAATTACCCGACAGGGCCCAGCCTTAACCAGGGTTACTGGAATAACCTTGCCATCTTCACCAAAAATCTGACTCATGCCTATTTTTTTACCTAAAATAAATTTCATAATATTGGTTAAGCAAGCAAAAACCGGGGATAGCCCCGGTTAAAAACGACTAAATCCCTTACTTTGTCTAATCTGAATCATATTTGGCTTGCTTTTTCATATGAATTCTTTAAATCATCTTTATTTCAATATCAATACCGGCTGGTAAGGTTAAACCCATTAGCGCGTCAATAACCTTGGGCCCAGGATTAAGAATATCAATCAGTCTTTTATGAACTCTCATTTCGTATTGCTCGCGAGATTTCTTATGGACAAAAGTTGACCGATTGACCGTGTATTTATGAATTTCAGTCGGCAAGGGCACTGGTCCCCGAATATCAACTCCATAGCGATCAATCGTTTCAACAATCTGCTTGACTGATTGGTCAATCAGTTTATGATCGTAGGCTTGAATTCGAATACGAATCCTTTGTTTTATCTCCTCTTCTTTTTCTTTTTTAGGTGCCATCAATTTATAATTTTAAAATTGGCGCTTATTTTACTATCTTAGTTACGACGCCGGCGCCGACTGTCTTGCCGCCTTCTCTGATAGCGAAACTCTGCTTGTTTTCCAAGGCAACCGGAGCAGTTAACTTGATTTTCAAATTAACTGTATCGCCTGGCATAACCATTTCTGTGCCTTCAGGCAAAGTCACTTCACCAGTCGCATCGGTCGTTCGAATATAAAACTGAGGCTTGTAGCCGCTGAAAAATGGAGTGTGGCGGCCGCCT
Organism: Patescibacteria group bacterium; assembly: GCA_043814195.1. Taxonomy (GTDB): domain Bacteria; phylum Patescibacteriota; class Minisyncoccia; order Portnoybacterales; family UBA2143; genus JBDRKH01. Next base: position 13,458 of record JBDRKH010000021.1, on the reverse strand, counting down.
TCTTCTTTGCTAAGCACATAAATCTCGCCTTCAAATTCCTGATGAGGAGTAACGCTGCCCGGTTTAGCCAAAACTTGGCCTCGTTCAACATCTTCCCTCTTAACGCCTCTTAAAAGAATACCGGCGTTATCTCCGGCCTGACCTTCGTCTAGAGATTTATTAAACATCTCAATCCCGGTAACCACTGTTTTTTGGGTATCTTTCAAGCCAATAATTTCAACTTCTTCATTAATCTTAATTTTACCTCGTTCAATCCGGCCCGTGGCCACTGTGCCGCGGCCTTCAATGGAAAAAATATCTTCAACCGGCATCAAGAAAGGTTCGTCAACCGCTCTTTTGGGCTCAGAGATATTTTCATCAACCGCTTTCATTAAATCATAAATCGGCTTGCACTTTTCACAATCTGCTTTTCCGCATTTGCATTCCAAGGCCTGGAGGGCTGAACCTCTAATGATCGGCGTCTTTTCTCCGTCAAACTCGTATTTGATTAAAAGTTCTTTAATTTCCTGCTCAACCAAATCAATCATCTCCGGGTCGTCAACTTGGTCTACTTTATTTAAAAAGACAACCAAAGAAGGCAAGCCGACCTGCCGAGCTAAAAGAATATGTTCTCGAGTTTGAGGCATTGGACCATCAGCCGCTGAAACAACCAAAATTGCCCCGTCCATTTGAGCCGCTCCGGTAATCATGTTTTTAATGTAATCAGCATGACCAGGACAATCAATGTGGGCATAATGCCGCTTCTCGGTCTCATACTCAACGTGGGCTACGGCAATGGTTAAACCGCGCGCTTTTTCTTCGGGCGCATTATCAATGTCATCCACTCCTTTGTCTTGGGCCGCAAAACCAGCTGCCTTTAAACACTTAAGAATAGCCGCCGTTAAAGTGGTTTTGCCATGGTCAACATGACCAATGGTTCCAATATTAAGGTGCGGTTTTGTTCTCTCAAATTTTCCAGCCATAATTAGCTTGAAACTTGGAACATAAAACTTGAAACATTATTTCAAGTTTCATTTTCTAGTTTCAAAAATTATTAAATTTAGATGGTAATCTAATGGTATTTCTAATTTATCAGTAAAAAACATTTATGTCAATAACTTTGATATGTTTTGGGTTTTAAGATTAAAAAGGCAGGTCTTCTACTTTAACTTCCTGGCTTGGCTGATTAACTACTGATTCTTCTTTAATCTCTTCTTCGGCTTTCCATTGAGTAATATCTTGATTAACTTTGTCTATTTCTGAAAAATTACTTTCTTTAAGACCTTTTTCATAATCCTCTAAACGCATTACCAGATAACTTGGCTGTCCCTGTTCAATAATAATGCATTTGCCACCCTCCTTCTCTAATATTTTTTTGATTCTTTCCCACATAAGAGTAATTAATTCTTAATTTTCAATTATCAATTTACAATCAATCTTCAATGACTCAATTTTCAATTAGGTCTTTGAAGTTTTAGTTTGAAAATTGGAAATTGTAAATTCAATGAAAATTGAAAATTAGAAATTGTAAATTATTTCTTCTTCTCCCCTCCAGCAATTTCTTCGGCCACATTTTTAGGTACTTCCGCATAACGAGAAAATTCCATGTTAGGAGTAGCTCTCCCTTGAGTCATTGATCTTAGCTGGGTCGCATAACCGAAAAGATTAGCTAAAGGCACTAAAGCATCGATTACTTTCATCTTATTTATCCCTTGGCCCCGATCTTCCATTTTTTCAATCTTGCCTCTTTTAGAATTTAAGTCGCCGATCACATCGCCCATAAACTTCTCCGGAGTAATTACCTGCACTTTCATAATTGGCTCTAAAAGAACTAAATCTGCTTGTTTGGCCGCGGCTTGCAAAGCGATTGAACCGGCAATTTTAAAAGCCGCTTCCGAAGAGTCAACATCATGAAAAGAACCGTCATAAAGAATCGCTTTTAAATCAACTAAAGGATATCCGGCCAAAATACCCTTATCCATTGCTTCTTTAATTCCTTTTTCCACCGCCGGAATATATTCCCGGGGAATAATTCCGCCTTTAATCTGGTCAACAAATTCAAACCCTTGACCTTGTTCCAATGGTTCAACTTTAAGCCAAACATGACCATATTGTCCGTGTCCGCCAGTCTGGCGAATATATTTGCCTTCCGCTTGAGCTTGTTTTTTAATCGTCTCTTTATAGGCTACCTGGGGTTTGCCCACGCTAGCCCCAACCTTAAATTCTCTTAACATTCTATCAACAATTATTTCTAAATGCAATTCGCCCATACCAGAAATAATAGTCTGACCGGTCTCGGGATCGCCTTTAACTTGAAAAGTGGGGTCTTCTTCAGCCAAACGCCTTAAAGCCAAAGCCATTTTTTCCTGGTCAGCCTTGGTCTTTGGTTCAATGGCAATAGAAATAACTGGTTCAGGAAATTCAATTTTTTCCAAGAGAACCGGATGCTCAGGATCGCACAAAGTATCGCCAGTAGTGGTTCCTTTAAGCCCAACAATAGCGGCGATATCCCCAGCATAAACCTCCTTAACCTCTTCCCGCTTATTAGCGTGCATCCTAACAATCCGGCCAACTCTTTCCTTGTTATCGGTTGAGCTATTAAGAATGTATGAGCCGCCGGGCAAAGTTCCTGAATAAACCCGAAAATAGCAAAGCTGACCAACATAAGGGTCAGTCGCTATTTTAAAAGCCAAAGCAGAAAAAGGCTCTTCGTCTTTAGTCTCCCGAATAAGCTCTTGTTCTGTCTTGGGGTCAAGTCCGACTACGGGCGGCACATCAATAGGCGAAGGCAGATAATTAACAACTGCATCTAATAAGGTTTCGACAATTACTCCCCGGCCATCGCCAGTAAAAACCGGGAAGAAATTTCCTTTAAGGGTATTTTTTCTAATTGCTTCGACTATTTCCTGTTCGCTAATTTCCTGCCCTTCAAGATATTTTTCAGTTAACTTATCATCAATCTCCACTATCTTTTCCAATAATTCACGACGAAATTGCTCGGCTTTTTCTTTTAATTCAGCTGGGATTTCTTCTTCTTTTAATTCTTTATCATGAAAATCCTGATAAGCATAAGCTTTCATTTTAATTAAATCAACTATCCCTCGGGTATCTTTTTCAAAACCAATCGGCAATTGCAAAGGAAAAGAATTAGCGCTTAATCTCTCTCGGATTGAATCAAGGCTTTTGTAAAAATCTCCGCCCACCTGATTAACCTTATTAATAAAACACATTCGGGGAACTTTAAATTTATCTGCCTGACGCCAAACTGTTTCCGACTGAGGCTCTACTCCCATCTTGCCGTCAAAAATTACAATCGCCCCGTCCAAAACTCTTAAAGAGCGCTGAACCTCAACCGTAAAATCAATATGTCCCGGCGTATCAATAATATTAATACGATATATTTCATCATCTCGATATCTTTTTTTCTTCCAAAAACAAGTGGTGGCGGCTGAAGTAATAGTGATACCCCTTTCCCTTTCCTGCTCCATCCAGTCCATTTGAGTATCGCCTTCATGGACCGCGCCAATTTTATGAGTTTTCCCAGTTAAATACAAAATGCCCTCGGTAACCGTGGTTTTGCCTGCATCAATATGAGCAATGATGCCAATGTTTCTTATTTTCTCAATCGGATATTCTCTGGGCATGTTTATTTTGTCAAAGCCCCTTACCAGCCAAAGTGAGCAAAGGCTTTATTGGCCTCGGCCACCCTATGAGTATCTTCTTTCTTTTTAACGGCTGAACCTTGGTTCTTAGAAGCTTCAATCAGTTCTTCGGCTAGCCTTTGATTCATGGGCTTGCCTTTTTTGGTCCGAGCCGCCTGAATAATCCAACGAATAGCCAGGGTAATCTTTCTTTCGCCTCGCACTTCGCGCGGCACCTGATAGCGAGCTCCGCCAATTCTTCGAGAACGAACCTCAACCAAAGGCGAAGCGTTTTTAACCGCTGAATCAAATAATTCCAAAGCATCTTTGCCTTTAACTTGTTTTTCAATAATATTAAAAGCGCTATAGATTATTTTCTGAGCCACAGATTTTTTGCCATCTCTCATTAGATGGTTAATAAACTGGGCGACTAAGTTATTGTTATACTTAGGATCAGGATTAATTTCTCTTTTAATTTTTCTTTTTCTTCTCATATTAATTATTCAGCTGGTTTTTCTTCGGCCGGAGACTCTTCGGTTTCCTTTTTTTGACCGCTGGCCGAAGATTTGCCTGCTTTTTCTCTCTTGACTCCGTAAAGACTGCGAGATTGCTTGCGGCCTTCTACTCCTTGAGTATCCAGAATACCCCGAACCACATGATAACGGACGCCTGGCAAATCCTTGACCCGACCGCCCCGCAATAAAACAATCGAGTGTTCTTGAAGATTATGGCCTTCGCCTGGAATATAGGCGGTGACTTCCATACCATTAGTCAGACGAACCCGACAAACCTTGCGCAAAGCAGAATTAGGTTTTTTGGGAGTAGTTGTATAAACCCTGATACAAACGCCCCGCTTAAAAGGCGAATAGCTTTTGCCTGGCTTGTTTTTTTGCAAATTAAAAACCCGCCGCAAAGCTGGCGTTCTCGGCTTTTTCTTTGTTTTCTTTCTTGATTTTTTAATTAGTTGATTAAAAGTCGGCATAATTATTTAAATTAACAGATTATCAGTTGAGTGTCAAACTAAAAGCCCCGATCGGGGACTTTTAGATTCTTGGGGTACCTAGAGGGAGTCGAACCCTCGTCGCTAGTTCCACAAACTAGAGCTCTAACCATTGAGCTATAGGTACCATACGATCCGCCAAAGGCGGACACTGATTTTTATGCTCAAAACAAGTCTTGAATAAAAATCGTGCGCGCCTGGAGGGACTCGAACCCCCGACCTAAGGTTTAGAAAACCTTTGCTCTATCCGACTGAGCTACAGGCGCATTGCTTAAGTCAAAATTATACCCTATTAATTATCTAAAGTCAATCATTAAAAGGGTTGTGGTATTGACTGAATCTGACTCGATTTAAGTTCTCCTCCCTTGTTTCTATATTCTCTAAAAAACCTTCTAAATTTTTCTGATTAAGCATTACTTGCTCTACATTCACTTGAGGTTTGCTCTCAACAACTAAATAAACATATTGGTAATAAATAAAACCATTAAAGATGAGCAAAAGAATAAAAACAATTCCCAAAATCCATTGGTAGTATTTTTTCAGAAACCGATAAATTTTTCCTCTGTTTATTTTTATTTCCATAATTATTGGGTGTAAATTTTAATTCCCAAGATTGTTTCTAAAGTCCCTTCGGCTATGTTTAAATCTAACCGAGAAGCATTTTCTTCGCTTAATCGGGTGATAGAAATACTGTCTATTTCCAGTAAACGATAAGGCGGATAAGGATTGTTCTCTAAATTAGCCAGAAAAATTAAGAGATTAGAAAAATTACCCCAAAGGGAAATTCTCAAGTTGAGAAAGTTGTCCTGGTTTTCTTCTCCCTCAAGAGGAATAATCGACTCAGCGGTTTTAATTTCAAAAAGATTACCAGTCTGCCGGGCAATATTTTCTAAAGTAGAAATAAAGCCAACTGTTTCTTGGGAATCAAGCAAAGCTTGATTAATAACTGATAAATCTTTTTCCTTTTCCTGATAATATTGTTCTAATTCTTTGAGCAAGATTTCTTTCTGGTCTAATTGCGCTAAAGCTGTCTGATTATTCAGGTATTCTTGAGAGAGATTCTTAATCTTATCAATCAAAGGCAAAACCGCCAAGCCAATTACTAAAACCAGACCAGCCAGGCTAATAGTTATGATAATAACAGTTTTTCTTTGAAGAGAATTCATTTTAAATCATTCTTCAGTAAATAAAGCGTAAAACTAAAGTTTATTCCTGTCTGTTTAATTAAATTGGATAAAGGCGCTTCCACTTTTTTGAAATAAGGGCTTTGTTCCAAGTTTTTTTGCAAACCCAATAGCTGTTCTCTTTGACTAGCCCAGCCGCTTAAAATGATCCGGTGGTCGTTTAGACGATAGGAAAAATTATTTAAATAAATTCCTGAAGGAACAATTCTGGAAAATTCCTCGAAGAGCGGCGTCCAGATAATAAAATCCTTCTGTTTGTTATAGGCTTGCTTAAGCTGCTGGTCCGCCTGCTTAATTTGTTCTTCAATAGAAATTAAATGTTGGATTTCCGGATCGCTTTGCCTGAGTTCTATTAAGTCGGTTTGAGCCTCTGAAAGAATATGAAGAGAAAAATAGACAGAAAGAAGAAAAATAATAAAAATAGCTGAAATAATTGCCAGACAGACAGAGAAAAAAGCTAATAAATGGTTAAAATTAGCTAAAGCTATTTTCTTTTTCTCTTGAGGCGGTAAAAGATTGATTTTCATAGGTCTTATTAACTCAAATAAAATCCCTTAAAGCCAAGCCGATCGCAGTAGTATAAGCTAAGATTTCTTTTTTAGAAGAAAAAGGAATTTTAATTGAAGCTTTTTTCTCTGACAGATTAATTAGAGGATCGCCTATTTTTACTGGTAAATTTATCTTTTCGGCTAAAACCGAGGGTAAATCTGTTAAAAGAGAATCTCCACCGCAAAGAACCACTTGGGCAATAGCCCCATCTGGGCCGTGAACATGAGTGGCATGTTCTTGATAAAAAAGAATATAGTCCTTAATTTGTTTAGCTAAATCATTAATCACCGGCTCTAGAGACTGATAAATTTTTCCCTTTTCCTGAGTTTTATCCAGGCCTACTTTGATTTTTAATTGTTCAGCTTCTTTAAGACTCACTTTGAGATTCTCCGCAATCGTCTGATTAATCATTTGCCCTGAAATACGAATATGGGAAGTAAAACGAATTGCCTGGGCAGAATAAATAACAAAATTAGTTCCAGTTGCCCCCAAATCAACAATAATGCTTGGCTTGAGTTCGTCTTTGGCTATCAAGCTCCTGACCACAGCCAGCGATTCTGGCTCTAAAGCAATTGGTTCTAGTCCGCTCTGTTTTAAACAAGACAAATATTTATCTACCAGAGGCCGGGGCGTAGCGGCAATCAAAACATCAAGATGGTCAAGATGATTAACCATTGGCTTAATTACCTGAAAGCCCAGATAAACTTCGTCAATCCCCAAAGGAATATGGGCTTCGGCTTCCCAGTGAACCGCCTGTTCTAATTCTTCTTCCTTCATTTTAGGTAATTGAATAACCCGGATAAAAATTTTTTCTTCAGGCAAATTACAAACTACTTTCGGCGTATTCAAAGATTCTCCTTTCACTTTCTTTAAAGCGTTTTTCAAGATGATTGCCAACTCTTTATCTTTTTTAATCTCCCCTTCCTCAATCACTCCCTGGGGAATATCTTCCTTGACGAAACTAACCAAAGATAAATCACCATTCTTTTTTTTAATTTGGGCGAGCTTTAAAGAAAGGTTACTTAAATCTAAACCAAAACCTGGTTTTTGAGGAAAAATAAACATTCTTTTAATAGTTTATCATTTTTTTACGACCCAGCCAAGCTGCTATTAAAATACCTAGGCTGTCTATAAGAACATCCTGCCCGGCGCCTTGTCTTTCTGAAATAAAACTTTGGTGATATTCATCAGAAATAGCATAAAGAATACTTAAGCTAATTGCCAAAACTAAAATTTGTCTGCGATTTATTGAATATTCTTTCAATGCCCGGATTAAAAGCCAGGTTAAAATTGCGTATTCAGCAATATGAGCCAATTTACGCAACAAAAAATCCCACTGGCCGGGCAAACCAGACTTAAGCCCTGGTTGATTTGAAAGAAAAAAAATAAAGCCTATCCAAATAAAAACCAAAAGCCAATTTTTTGTTTTCCCACTCATATAAATTCCATATACTTACTTATGAGAATTATTTTCTTTTAAAATATTCTAAGAAACCACCTAGAGAACGAGTATTCAAAATATCCTTCTTATTAGCCCAGCCCCGGCGGGCTTGGGCAATGCCAAATTCCATCATGGGCAACTGATTAGCCGCATGGGCATCAGTGCCAATAGCTAATTTAACTCCAGCTTCAATCGCCTGCCGGATATCAGTATCTTTCAAATCCAAGCGAACATAATGAGCGTTAATTTCCAAAGCAGTTTGATTTTTCTTGGCTGCCTTAAAAACTTCCCCTAAATCCACTTGGTAGCTTTCCCTGACAGAAATTTTACGACCAGTCGGATGGGCGAAAATATCAACATTCGGATTTTCTATAGCTCTAGTTATTCTTTTAGTCATATCGGTTTTATTCATCTTAAATCCAGAATGAATTGCTCCTATTACCATGTCTAACTTAGCTAAAATTTCATCTTTGATTGCCAGACTGCCATCCATTTTAATATCCACTTCCGCGCCTTTTAAGATTTTGATCCCGGAAATCTTTTTGTTAATCTTGTCTATCTCTGCCATTTGTCGCAAAAGTCGCTTTTCATCCAAACCATTGGCAATCTTCAGAAAACCAACGTGGTCAGTGATAACAATGTATTGATAGCCCATTTTTCGGGCGGTTTGAGCTATTTCTAAAATACCATTAGCTCCGTCGCTCCAATTACTATGACAATGAGTTTCGCCTTTGATATCCTGACAATCAATTAATTTGGGTAATTTTCCCGCTAAACCCGCTTCAATTTCGCCGCTGTTGGTTCTCAACTCTGGTTCAATATAGGGCAGGCCAATCGCCTGATAAACTTCTTTTTCGTTTTTGCCAGCGATTTTTTTGTTCTTTTTAAAAACTCCGTATTCATTTAATTTCAATCCTTTTTTCTGGGCTAAGCGCCGAACTGAAATATTATGCTCTTTGCTGCCGGTAAAATACTGGAGGGCCGCGCCAAAGCTCTCTGGTTTGACAATCCGCAAATCGCAATCAAAACCCCTCTTAAAACGAACTGATGATTTAGTTTTTCCTTGAGCCCAAATCTTAACCACCTCGGGCAGATGAACAAAATAATCCATTACTTTTGGGGGCTTGAAAGAAGTAGCCAAAATATCAACATCGCCAATAGTTTCTTTCATTCTCCTGATTGAACCGGCAATACTGATTCTGCCCGCTTCGGGCAAAATATCCAATTGTTTAATAATCTCTCTCACTTTAGGTAAAATTTCACCCAATAAAAAACGGCCTTGATCGGCCTTGACAAATTCAATTGCCTGTAAAATATTTTTTTCGCTTTTGGCGCCAAAATTCTCTAGTTCCCTTATTTTCCCGGTTCGGGCGGCTTTGTCTAAATCCTTAATATTTTTAACGCCTAATTTCTGATAAAGCGCTTTAATCTTGCGCGGACCCAACCCCTCGATTAAAGTAAGATTCTCCAAATCAACCGGACATTCTTTCTTAAGTTTCTGATAAGCTTTTATTTTCCCGGTTTTAATAAATTCCTCAATTTTTTCCGCCAAAGCTTGGCCGATTCCGGGAATTTTTTCCAAGGATTTAGTTCCTCCTTGCTGATAAATATTCTCAACATCCTCTTCTAATGATTCTAAGGTCCGAGCCGCCCGATTATAGGCTCGAGACCTAAAATCTGACTCCTTCATTTCCATCAATTCAGACATCAAATAAAAAATTTGGGCAATTTCTAAATTTTTCATTAGTTGAATAGCCTATTTGATTATGGGGATTCTGGGAATATCTTTATCTTTAGGACAAATTTCCCGATAAATCAGAAAAGGCAATAAAGCGCTGGCTAAAACAAAAATAATTACCCCAACAAAAAGAACATTAAAGCCGAATCGGTTGGCAATGATTCCGCCTAAAGCTCCAGCTACGCCGGCACCCATACCAACAAAAGCAGCCCGAGTACTCCAGTTAGAGGCCTCTTTGCCTTTATCAATATGTCTGGTAAAAATAGCCCCGTAAGCAGAAATATTCATGCTCATACCCAGGGAATAAAAAACCTCTAAAAGATAAATATGCCAAGGCAAAGAAGAGAAAATATAGCCAACTACGGCTAAGGCAGCTAAAAGATTGCCAATCACAATAAACCAAAGGTCGTCTTTTTCCCCGTGGTTTTTATCTAAATAACGACCAAAAGGAATTACTGACAAAGACATAACAATCCAATAGATAGCCGCCGCATAGCCAGCCACCTCAACATTGCCGCCTTTAATTCGCTCGGTTAAAAAAATAGCGAAAATAGGGACAATAAAACCAAATCCGCTGACTAAAGCCACATCAGAAAAAATTAGTATTTTAATAACCTGATTAAGTTTTGCTCTCATAAGCATATCATAGCAGGATTTAAAGGATAAGAAAAGTACTTATCGGCATTTTGAAATCCTTTTTAGTCCTAACCATAATCCCTTTAAAGCCCCGTACTTCTCTACTGACTGATAAGTGTATTGAGAACAAGTTGGATAATGCCGGCATTGACCCAATAATCGCAAAACTGGCAAAGAGCCGTGGTCCGGCGAAATGGTTTTTTGATAGATTTTAATCAGTAATAAAACAATTGGTTTCATGCTCTGATCCAATTATACTCTCTCTTGGTCAAACAAAAAAGCCGTCTTGATTAAACTCTTGACTCATTATAATCTTAAGCTAATGGCTTTTTATCTTTCTTTATTGATTCTCGGCTTTACTTGTCTAATCAGCCAAGTAATTCTTTTGCGGGAATTAATGGTTAGTTTTTACGGTAATGAGTTTTTCCTCGGTTTAATTTTGGCTGCTTGGCTCTTTTGGGTGGGTTTAGGCAGTTATTGGCTGGCTAAACTATTTAAAAAACAATCTTTAAAAATAGTTCTAAGCTGTCATATTCTGGCAGTTTTTTTATTGCCTTTGCTAATTATCTTAATCAGACTTAGCAAAACATGGGTCTTAATCTCCGGTCAAATTCCTGATTTATTACCCAGTTTAATTTTAGGTATTTTCATTCCTTTGCCCCTTTGTTTAATCTTTGGCCTACAATTTACCAAAACCAGCCAGTATTTAAATCAATTTAATCCAGCCCGCTCAGTTAATCAGGCTTATCTGATTGAATCTCTTGGCTTTGTAATAGCTGGTCTGGCTTTTAGTTTTTTCTTGATTCTTTTTAATATCTGGATAAGCATTTCTCTTTTGGGAATCATTAATTTATTGGCTGTTTTGATAATTATTTCCAATTTTAACCAGAAAAAATATCTTTTCTTCAGGATTATCAGCTTAATTTTTCTTTTTGCTTTTGTTTTTTTGAATTTACCTCAATTAAATCATTATTTAGAATACCAAACTCAAGCCTGGCGTTTTCCTAAACAAAAACTAATCAAGCTAGTTGATTCGCCTTACGGACAAATAGAGATTAGCCAAACAAAAGACCAATTTAATTTCTATCAAAATGGACTCTGGCTTGGTTCTAGCCAAGAAGCCCCCTTTAATGAATCATTAACTCATTTCTCTTTATTAGCCCATCCATCACCTAAAAAAATTCTGCTAATAGGCTATGGGTTCCAAGGAATAATCAAAGAAATACTCAAACACCAGCCAGAAGAAATTTATTATCTGGAAATTGACCCTTGGCTGATTACTGCTGTCTGGCCTTATCTTTCTGCTGATTCTCAAGCTTCCCTTTTAAATGATCGAGTTCATATTTTTAATCAAGATGGCCGGGCTTTTTTAAAACAAAATCTATCTCAAAAATTTGACGTAGTGCTTATTAACCTGCCTGACCCTTCAACTGCTTTAATCAATCGCTTTTATACTCAAGAAATCTTTGAAACAATTAACAACAAGCTCAAACCAAATGGTCTTTTAGCTACTTATCTTAGTTTTTCCCCTAATTTTCAAAACCAGGACTTAATTAAATTAGAAGCTTCAATTTATCAAACTTTAAAAAGGTTTTTTTCGGAAATACTTGTTCTGCCTGAAGAAGGAACAGTTATCTTTTTGGCTGGACAAGAACAAATTCAAACTGATTCATTGTTTAAAAACTGGCAGCAAAGAAAAATTGAGACCAAATTTATTAATCTTCAATATCTCGCGTATGTTTTTAATGGCCAGCGCGCCCAAGAAACTAAACAAGTCCTTAATCAGACAAGTGCTAAAATCAACCAAGATAATTATCCGATTGCCTATGCTTATAATTTCCTTTTCTGGACCAATTATTTTCATCCTCAATTAGCTGATTTTTTAAGCGGGTTTTTAAAAATAGATTTCTGGTATTTATTAATCCTGCCCTTCCTCACACTGGCATTTTTACTAAACAAAAAATCAACCAAAGATTCCAAGCTTTGGTGGACAATGATGTTAGCTGGTTTTTCTTTAATGAGCTTAGAGATCCTTCTGATTCTTGTTTATCAGTCATTATTCGGTTATCTCTATTACCGCCTAGCCCTATTAATCTCCTTATTTATGTTTGGCTTGGCTCTGGGTATCTGGCTGGGCAACAGAAAAAAACAAATTAATTTGAAAATCAAACAAATCCATTTTTTAATAATTATTTTTATTTTTCTTATCTATTTACTGCTTTGGTCCCAATCATTAAATTATCAAATATTTTTCTTTGGCTTGGCAATTTTAATTGGCGGAATAGTTGGCTTAGAATTTTTCCTGATTAATCAAACTTATTTTAAAAAACAAAAAAAGCCCTGGCAAACCGGCTTTATCTACAGCGCAGACTTGATTGGCTCTTGTTTGGGTGCCCTAATAACTGCTCTTTTCTTAATCCCGCTGTTTGGCATTTACCAAACTCTAATTTTCCTGATAGCAACCAATCTCCTGGTAATCATTCTTCCCCAAAAACATTAGCCGTGAATACATAAATATCAACTTCACCTGTTTTCCAACAATCCCAATCCAAGCCAGCTTTTTGAGAACAAAGCTCGCCCATAAACTTATCTAAATCCCAATTATTCTCTGTAGCTACTTGGGGTAAAAATACGCCCGAGCGCGAACCTTGCTTAATTTGAACCCCATGCTTGCCTAATTCCATTTCCTGCCAATCATCTATTTTCCTTAAAGGACTTAAAACTGAAATTTCGTATTTTAATTCACTCAATTCATCTGCTTGAACTGGCCTAAAACGAGTATCATTAACTGCTGCAGAAATAGCCATTTGAGAAACAACTTGGTATAAGGGGGCATCTGGTTCAAACCGACCAATACAACCTCGCAATTGACCGTGTTTTTTCAAAGTAACAAAAGCGCCCAAGTTCTGGTTCAATAAAGAATCGGCAATCTCAAAGCTAGGAACTTTTCTTTCTTGAACATATTGTTCAACTGATTGTCTAGCAATCTTTAAAAGTTCTTCTTTTTGCTCTTGATTAAACTCTAACCCGTCAATTGATTTTGTTTGCCAAGCAAATGAAATTGCCCCATAGCCAACCACTTGCGCTTTGTTTCCTGTTTCAGTGTCGCCCGAATTAGCGTATTTTAATAATTTAATTTTAACCCCATCTTGGGCGGCTGCTATATTCATCAATATCTCCCCTGCCGCTTGAGCGCATAAACAAGTATCCAGATTGGGAATATTTTCTTTTTCCAACTGATTAATTGTTTCTCTGACTTTATCTGGCTGACCAGTTAAAATTGCTTCAAT